>NZ_JBSXON010000047.1:0-118439 GCF_056859475.1 Halopseudomonas sp. L-58 | reverse complement strand
GTCTGGGTAATATGAGGGCGACAGGGCATCCAGCAGGCGCTGCCAGGGCACCAGTACATTCATCTCAGCCAGGAAGGGTTCCCGGCGGGTATCCTTTTTCTTGTTCTGATGCTGGGCTTGGGCGAAGGTGGTCTGCTTCATCGGGGGGCTTGGCTGAGGGAGTGGCAGGGTCTGGTGATTATAGTCAGGGCTGCGTAATCAGGCAGAGGGCTGATTTGTGCAGCGTTTCCCTAATGTCCGCAACGCACCGGACATTAATGCGGAGCGCGTCGCCAGTTTGCCCACAGGCACTACATTTACCGCGATAGGCAGGACCGATAATAACTGGATCATGGTTGGCCGCCGCGGTGTCACCGTAGGCTACGTCTATGCACCACTTGTTGAGCAGGTGCCCGCCACAACGACCGACAGCACCAACCCATCGGTCGCCGACACAGCCACCGATCTGGACAGCCTCGATGTTGCTACCGCAGCAAGCAAAGGCATCGATCTTGACGCTTTCGACCTGGACGCCGTGCCAGTTGAGCAACAAGTGGCAGCACAAACTACCTGCCGAACTCTCAACTACAACATTCGAACAGCCGAAAGCACTGACTCTCAGACCGTAAAAGCGTGCCAGGCCGATGATGGCGCTTGGGAACTGATCTAAAAGGAAGGCCGCATGAGACGCATCGTTATCCCGAGTCTGTTGGCACTGGCGTCAACAGCCCATGCCGCGGACTACCGCCTGGCATACTCGAAGGCAGAAAACCTTGAAGTATTCGTGGTACATGCTGACAACGCGCAATGGTGCAGCGACGCACTGCAACTGCGCTTTGCCTTTACCAGCGACGTAACCGACCCCAGCGCAGTAGGCCGCCTGCTGCCTAAACTTGGCGGGCTGCTGGCAAGCCAGTGTCCGGCTGCGAGCCAACTCAGCTGGGTCAGCACCGACAGCAGCGGCAGTACATTAAACAACGGCAGCGCATCGCAGGCCGGAGGCTGGATCGCGCAAACCACCGCACCCGCGCCGGACCCGGTCGCCTCTGCGGCCACTCCAGCCGTTGAAAGTGCAACCACGGCCACCGCCAGTCCGCCACCAGTATCCAAGGCTCCTATTGTTCCTGTCGCGGCACCGGTTGCCGAACCGACACCGAGTCCGGTCGCAGAAGCGGCGTCCGCCACTGAGCCAGCACCTGAGTCGCCCACAGAACCAGCAACAGCCACCGCAGTTGCCGCGCCACCGACTGTTTTCAGCGTGGCAGGCTGGACGCCGCCACTGCAGAAGGACGCGTTTGCTCAGGTCGATTTCCTGACCGAGGTGCGCGATCAGAACGGCTGCCGCTTCCGCCTTGCCGATAAGCTTGAAGATGGCACCGAGAACGTCAGGGCGGTGTCTTCCGGTGTCACCTGCGACGCTGATGGTTATGCCTCAGGCCCCGGTTCGCTGACGCTGACCCGCAGCGACGGTGTGCTGCTCAGTAGAACTGGTGACGCTCATTTCTTGGCTGGTCTGGCGTTCGATGCTCCCCCACCGGCTCTACCCATCGTCGGCTTCGATCAGGATAGGAACCTGCTGCAGCTACTGCACAGCGAGCCCGCCAGCCAGACCTACTACCTGCTCCGACTGAACCGCAGCTACAACGGTCAATGGCAATCCAACAACGCCACTGTGATTGCTTTGACGGAAAACCGCGACCTTTTCCGCGAACTGGACTCGATCAAGACCACGGTCGATCTAGCCGCCACTCGCCTTGACCAGGTCGCACCAGGCATTCGAAACACCCACCTGTACGCCATGCGCGACCTGAACAAAGGGCTAATGGAAAGAAACAGGGACTTCTGGCTTTACGATATCAGCCTGTCGCGCCACTACCGCAGCAAAAAGTGGGAATACAACCCGCAGCGTGCCACCAACCACTTGTTTGCTTTCGAACGTAAGGAATCGGAAGAACAACGCAGAGCCGAGGCAGAACGCTTGCGCGAGGAGCAGCGCCAGCGTGAACTGATGGCCCAGCAGGCAGAGCAACAACTTCGCCTGTACAGTCAGCTGCGAAACGACGTTCGCCGGCCCGAAGAACTGTACGCAAGCATGACCGAGGACGCCAGCTACAGCCCAACCGGGTCTGGCAGCTACCTGCGGATGATGCGCGGCGGAACAGCCACCTATAGCCAGATAGTAGAGATCGGCAAGGAACAGGATGATGGCTGGCTAATTGGGTATCCCTATCAAGCGGTGCTATTGAGCAATGAGAATACCGACCAGATCGAACAAGGATGGCATCTGATCAAGGGCAGCGCCCAGCTGGATCCCGAGCGCAAAGACGACCAAAACCTACCGCTGACCCTGATTACAGCTGACAGCATCCAATCTTGCTCAGAAGAACAATGTGCAGACTTGAAAGACCCATTGGCACTCACCCGCTACCGGATCGGGAACCCTGACTGGACTCCCGAAGAAGCGGAGGAGCTGATCAAGCGCGCAAGACCGGATCAAGCCGCGACCACAGGAGCAGCACGATGAACAAAAAGATCTTTCTGATTGCCGGAGGAGCCGCTGCTCTGATTGCCGCCACCTACGCCGGGCTATCCGTATACGCCGGCAATAAGGCAGAAAAGAAACTGGAAGACTGGGCCTATGATGCACAAATAGAAAACAGGCTGCACTGGTCCAAAGTATCCTCCAGCCCATTTGGAGGGCACGTCAGTATATTCGACGTGGAATTGGACATCGGCGACAGTAACGCCGCCATCCGAGCAAAGGAGATCATTGTTAGCGACCTGCTCGACGAGGATGATCGCACCCGAATTCGCCTACAATTCCGTGGTGTCAACGCCGAGCAAGAGGCCTTCTCTGACTTCAGGCAGTTCAGCGCGATAGCCGGGCGAAATATCGACCGCGGTTTCGCTAACGCAGTAGGCGGATTCCAACCTGCGCTCAATAGTGGACTGACTTTCGTCCCACCGTTCGACGTGGACCTGTTTGTCGATGTCGATGATGATGCGGGCGTCGTGGAAACCGCAATCAACGTTGCTCTGCCAGAACTTTTTGACAGCCAAATCAGCTACAGGCTGGCAGGCCAGCGGGGCTTGAATCGTCAGCTACGAACTTTACAACGCACTCTGACATCTGCAGAGAACAACTACCAGATACTGCAGAGCCTGGAAGAGCTGGGACAAGCCATTGACAGGATTGAGATTGAAGCGATCCGTTTTACCATGAAGGACAGAGGGCTTGTCTCCCGCAGCATCGCCTTACAACAGCGCTATAACACACCACTTGACCCAACACGCGGCGACGCGGATAAGCAACGCAGCGAACACTATGAACGGCAGGTCGAGCAACAGGTAAAGCAATGCGAGCGCGGAGACCTGGCAAGAGACCTGGAAGGTGTATGCGAATTAATTAGCGACATTTTGCTGGGCAAGGAGGATGGTTTTGAGCTCAGCATCGAGCCGAAGGAGACCGTTCGGCTTCGTGACCTGAGCAAACTCGACGACTCAAGGACCAGCAGTCGGATGCTGGCACGCATGAATCTTCAAATTGATAGCCTCTAGTCATAAGCGCTTCCGTCACCCTCGGTGACGGAAGCATTCCACCAAAACACCTAATGACATCAGTCACTCTTCGGACAGGTAACCCGATCCACCAGATAGACCAGACTGTGATAATCCACGCCGCTATGGCTGGACAGCCCGATCTCGCAGGTACGGCTGGTTGATACCCCCTCGCTGCAATGCTGCACCACCGGCTTGAGCGTGCGCAGCGCATGATCATTCAGCTCGGGCAGGTTGAAGCCCTTGTCGCCGGCAAAGCCGCAGCAGTGAATCCCTTCCGGCACCACGACGTTGGTACTGCAGCGCCGGGCGATCTCGATCAGCGCCTGCCCCTCGCCCAGATGCTGGGTACTGCAGGTTACGTGCACCGCGACCGCCCCGGCCTGGGGAGTGAACTCCAGCCGCTGGAACAGATGGGTGCGGATAAAGCGCACCGGATCAAAGATATCCAGCCCATCGGCCTCGCCATTGATCAGACTCAGCGTACAGGGGCTGGTGTCGCAGTAGATCGGATCCTGACCGTTGCGGCTAGCCTCGCGCAGCGCTGCAAGCAGCTCGTTGCGCTTGGCCTCGGCCTGCTCGGGATAGCCCTTGGAGGCAAACGGCTGGCCGCAGCACAAGCCATCGAGCTGCGCCGGCAGTACCACTTCATAGCCCGCCTTTTCCAGCAGCGCCCGGGTCTTGTCGATCAGCGGCATCTGCTCGCTGTCGCTGCGCGCCGGCCCCATGCTGCGCGAGATACAGGCCGGCAGGTAAACCACCCGCGGCTTGCCGCTTTGCCATTGATCGAGCGGCGGAATCAGTTTGACCGGCTGCGGCATTGCCGGCGTCCAGCTCGGCAGGCTCGCACCAGACAGCTTGCGCGCGCCCTCGCTCCAGCGCTGCAGACGCGGTGCGCCGAGCAGGCGGTGGGCCAGATCTGCGGCGCGCAGGGTAAACCGCACGCCCTTGAGTGCACCGGCAAAGTGCTTGGCCAGCCAGTTGGCGCGATCCGGGTAAGCCGCTTGCGAGGCGCGCAGCGCACGCACCAGATCGCCGGTATTGATGCCCACCGGGCAGCGCTCGGCGCACAGGCCGGTCGCGGCGCAGCTGTCGATGCCCTGATATTGGTAGGCGGCTTCCAGCTCACGGGTATCGATACCCGCGCGCTTTTTTGCCTGAATATCGCGCCAGATGACGATGCGCTGGCGCGGCGTCAGGGTCAGGCCGTTGCTCGGGCAGACTGGCTCACAGAAGCCGCACTCGATGCACTTGTCGACGATGTCGTTCGCGGCCGGCAGCGGCTTGAGGTTTTTCAGGTGAATCTGCGGGTCATCGGACAGCACCACATCCGGGTTCAGGATGCCCTGCGGGTCAAGCAGCCGCTTGATGCGCCACATCAACTGATAGGCGTCGCTGCCCCACTCCTTTTCAACGAACGGCGCCATATTGCGGCCGGTGCCGTGCTCGGCCTTGAGCGAACCACCGAACTCGATCGCGACCAGTTCGGCCACATCGCCCATGAACGCTTCGTAACGGGCGACCTGCGCCGGGTCCTCGAAGCCCTGGGTAAACACGAAGTGCAGGTTGCCCTCCAGCGCGTGGCCAAAGATGATCGCCTCGTCGTACCCGTGCTTCTCGAACAATTCGATCAGCCGGTGTACACCGGCCGCCAGTTGCTCGACCGGGAAGGTGACGTCTTCGATGATCACGGTGGTTCCGGTCGCGCGCACTGCACCAACCGCCGGGAAGGTGCCCTTGCGAATCGCCCACAGCTGTCCGGAGACCGCCGGATCTTCGGTAAAATCCACCTGCTGCTCGACCGGGAACGGGGCCAGCGCCGCGCGGATCTGCGCCAGTTGCTCGTGCAGCAGCGACTGACTGGCGGCGCGCGACTCGATCAGCAGCGCACAGGCGCCATCCGACAGCGCAGCCACCCAACCCGGCAGCCCCGGCTGATTCTGCACCGAGCGCAGACTGCGGCGATCCAGCAGCTCCACCGCTGCCACCGGCTGCTGCTTGAGCACCGGTACTGCGCGGCAGCAGGTGTCCACATCCGGAAACACGATCAGCGCACTGGCCTTGTGCGGGTATTCGGGAACGGTGTTGTAGGTCACCGAGCTGATAAAACCGAGGGTGCCTTCAGAGCCGACCATCAGGTGGGTGAGGATATCCAGCGGATCGTCAAAATCGACCAGCGCGTTAAGCGACAAACCGGTGGTGTTCTTCAGCCGATACTTATGGCGAATCCGCTCGGCCAGCGCGGTATTGGCGCGGGTTTCGCGGCCCAGCTCGGCCAGTTGCTCAAGCAGCGCGCCGTGACTTTGGCGGAAGGCCGCCACACCGCGTTCGTCCTCACTGTCCAGCACGGTGCCATCGGCCAGCACCAGACGCATACCAGCCAGCGTCTGGTAGCTGTTCTGCGCCGTGCCACAGCACATGCCGCTGGCGTTGTTGGCAACAATGCCGCCGATCTTGCACGCGTTGATCGAGGCCGGGTCCGGCCCGATCTTGCGCCCCAGCGGCGCCAGTACAGCGTTGGCCTGCGCGCCGATTACGCCAGGCTGAAGGCGAATCTGATTACCACCGTCGCGAATCTCCCGACCGTTCCAGTAATCGCCCAGCACGATCAGTACCGAGTCACTGATCGCCTGTCCGGACAGACTGGTGCCCGCCGCACGGAAAGTGACCGGCACCTTATGCCGGGTGGCCAGATGCAACAGACGCACCACCTCTGCCTCCGACTCGACCCGCACCACCAGCTTGGGAATCAGCCGATAAAAGCTGGCGTCGGTGCCAAACGCCAGGGTCGACAGCGGATCGTCGAACAGACGCTCGGGCGGAATCAGGCGACGGGCGCCGGTCAGAAAGTCGGCAGGCAGGCTCATGCTATCTCCGTATTACTTGCTCAGATGCTGCAGTTCACGCACCAGCAGATCGGCGTTGATCTCACTGATGGATTTGGCACCGGTCAGTACCATTGCCACCCGCATCTCTTTTTCGATCAGCTCCAGCAGATTGCTCACGCCCGCCTCACCATCAGCCGCCAGCGCGTAGATAAAGGCGCGGCCGAGCATGGTGCAGTCGGCGCCGAGCGCCAGCATACGGACGACGTCCAGACCTGTGCGAATACCCGAGTCGACCAGGATCTTCAGGTCACCTTTAACCGCATCGGCAATCGCCGGCAGCGCTCGCGCGCTGGACAGTACGCCATCGAGCTGACGGCCGCCGTGGTTGGATACCACTATACCGTCGGCACCAAAGCGCACCGCATCGCGGGCGTCTTCCGGATCGAGAATGCCCTTGATCACCATCGGGCCGTCCCAGAAGTCACGAATCCACTGCAGATCTTTCCAGGAGATGGACGCATCGAAGTTGGCACCCAACCAGCCCATGTAGTCTTCCAGGCCTGTCGGATTGCCCCGGTAGGCGGAGATATTGCCCAGGTCGTGCGGTTTGCCGAGCAGCCCCACATCAAAGGCCCAGCGCGGATGGGTCACAGCTTGAAGGTAACGACGCATCGCGGCGTTCGGGCCGCTCATGCCCGAGTGCGCGTCACGATAGCGCGCACCGGGCACCGGCATGTCGACGGTGAACACCAGGGTGGTCACGCCGGCGGCCTTGGCGCGCTCCAGCGCATTCTTCATGAATCCGCGATCCTTCAACACATAGAGCTGAAACCACATCGGGCGACTGATCGCCGGTGCAACTTCTTCAATCGGACAGACCGAGACGGTCGACAGGGTAAAGGGAATGCCCTTGTCAGCTGCTGCGCGCGCCGCCTGCACTTCACCGCGACGGGCGTACATGCCGGTCAGGCCGACCGGTGACAGCGCCACCGGCATGCTCAGGGCTTCATCGAACAGACGGGTTTCCAGGCTCAGTTCCGACATGTTCTTCAGCACCCGCTGCCGCAGAGCAATACCGGCCAGATCCTCGACGTTCTTCTTCAACGTGTGCTCGGCATAGGCCCCACCGTCGATATAGTGAAACAGAAAGGGAGGCAGTCGGCGCTGAGCGGCGGCGCGGTAATCGGTCGAGGCAGAAATGATCATCAGCAAACTCTCATCGGTTCTTCAACGGGCAACGCCCCGGCAGCCAGGGCCGGGGCGCGAGCAGTCAACACATCAACCAGCCATCAGCGGATCGCTGACACCCAGCAAATAGGCAGCAAACAGCGCAATCACACCAGTCATCAGCACATAGTACAGAGTCGGCCAGACAGTCCGGCGCAGGGTGGTGCCCTCACGGCCGAGCAGGCCCACAGTTGCCGAGGCAGCCACCACGTTGTGGATCGCCACCATGTTGCCGGCAGCGGCCCCCACGGCCTGCACCGCCACGATCAACGCGGTCGACAGGCCAAGGTTGCTGGCCACGCCAAACTGAAACTGGCTGAACATCATGTTCGAGACGGTATTGGAGCCCGCGAGGAACGCGCCCAACGCACCGATGGTCGGCGCCAGCAACGGGTAGATGCCACCGACGCTGTCGGCCACATAACGGGCCATCAGAATCGGCATGCTTGGCAGGTCAGCCGCGTTCACTCCGGAGTTGATCAGGATACGCACCATCGGCACGGTAAACAGCAGCACAAAACCGGCACTCAGCAGCACGCCACCGGACTCGCCAAGCGCCTTGCCCAGCTCACGGACCTTCATGCGATGCAGGAAGAAGGTCGCGATCACCACCATGACCAGGATGCCGCCAGGCAGATAGAGCGGCTGAACCCCACCGCTGACACCGGTCTCACCAAGAATATCGGTAAAGTTGATGGCCACCGACTTGAACGCGGTGCTGACCTCGGGGAACACCCGGCTGATCACCAGCAGCACACCGACCAGCAGGTAGGGCAGCCAGGCACGGAAGCTGCTCATGGGGCGCGCAGTCAGCTCTTCCAGCTTCATCTCGACCGTGCCCATCCAGGCCTCCGGCCAGCTGTCGCGGGGCGCAAAGTCCCACTGACGCCTGGGTACCAAAAAACCGAAACGCGCGGCGCTGGTCACCACTGCCAGACCGACCAGACCACCGATCAACGACGGAAACTCGGGGCCGAGCAGCAGGCCGCTGATGAGATAGGGAATGGTCATCGACAGGCCGGCAAACAGAGCAAACGGCAGCACCTCGAATACCGCGCGCCAGCTTTTGTCCTTGCCGAAGAAGCGCACCAGCATGATGACCATAACCAGCGGCATGACCGTACCGACCAGCGCATGCACGATGGCTACCTGGCTGGTGATCAGCTGCAGGTAGGCGTCCCAGCTTGAGCCGTTGGCGGCCAGCTGCTCGCCGATCGCGGCGTGATCCAGCCCGGTGTTGACCCCGACAATGATCGGCGTACCGACCGCACCAAAGGACACCGGCGTGCTTTGCACCAGCATGCCCATCAGCACCGCAGCCATCGCCGGGAAACCGATCGCCACCAGCAGCGGCGCGGCAATCGCCGCCGGGGTGCCGAAGCCGGACGCACCTTCGATAAAGCAGCCAAACAGCCAGGCGATGATGATCGCCTGAATGCGGCGGTCAGGGCTGATGGTAGTAAACCCGGCACGAATCGCGGTGATACCGCCCGAATGCTTGAGGGTGTTCAGCAGCAGAATCGCGCCAAAAATGATCCACAGCACCCCCACGGTGACGACTAGGCCCTGCAGGGTCGACGCCAGCACCCGGTTGAAACTCATATCCCAGACAAACAGCGCGATCCCGGCGCTGAGCAGATACACCAGCGGCATGGCGCGACGCGCCGGCCAGCGCAGACCGATCAGCAATACACCTGCAAGCAGGATCGGGGCAAAAGCCATGAGGGCAAGGAAACCGGAAGACATGGAGCGCTCCTGTAGTTGTTATTGGCGGTCGAGCACCAATTGGTAAGACCAATTTACAAAAATGGATGACCAGATTAAAAAAGCACCAGAGCCATGTCAAACCCATAACGCTAGACTTTGGTATAGATCAATCCTGACGGGTTGCCTGTAAAGGTCATGCTGGTTACCCTCTACAGGCGATTGGTCAGACCAAAGGAACAACAATGGAAGTAGGTCAGATTCGACAGCGCAGACTGTCGGACAACATCGTCGAGCAACTGGAAACCATGATTCTTGAGGGCACGCTGCAGCCGGGGCAGCGCCTGCCGGCCGAGCGCGCGCTGGCCGAGCAGTTCGGCGTGTCCCGCCCGTCGCTGCGCGAGGCAGTACAGAAACTGGTCGCCAAGGGCTTGCTGATCAGCCGCCAGGGCGGCGGCAACTATGTCAGCGATTCACTCGGTTCAAGCTTCAGCGATCCCCTGCTCAGCCTGCTCGAAGGTCATCCGGAAGCGCACCGAGACCTGCTGGAGTTCCGCCACACGCTGGAAGCCGACTGCGCCTATTACGCCGCGCTGCGCGCTACCGATCTGGACCGCCAGCACCTGCAGAGCGCCTTTGACGCCCTGCAGGCCTGCTACGCCCGCGAGGGCAAGGCGTCACGCGCCGAGGAAGGCGCCGCCGACGCGCGCTTTCACCTGGCAATTGCCGAAGCCAGCCACAACCTGGTGCTGCTGCACACCATTCGCGGCCTGTTCGACCTGCTCAAACGCAATGTGGTAACCAATATCGGCGGCATGTATGCGCTGCGCAGCGAAACCCGGCGGATGCTGGTCGCGCAGCATCAGGCGCTGTTCGACGCCATCATGCAGGGCCGCGCCGACGATGCCAGACGCATCGCCAGCGAGCACATCAGCTACGTGCAGGACGTGCTGGAAGAGCGGGAGGAGGAAAGCAGACGGCTGGCCCGCGCGCAGAGACGCGAGCGGCCGATCAGTCGCTGAGCCAGTCAGCGAACACCTCGCTGTTGTGCTCACCCAGCAGCGGCGGCGGGCGCCGGTAGTCAACCGGCGTGCGCGACAGTCTGATCGGGTTGGCGACCAGGTCCACCTCACCGGCCAGCGGGTGGGCCATGCGAATGCGCGTACCCCGCGCCTGCACCTGCGGATCGGCAAACACCTGCGCCAGATCATTGATCGGCCCGCAGGGCACACCCGCCTGCTCCAGCGCCGCAATCCATTCGGCGGTGGTGCGAAATACCGTCACCTGGCGGATCAACGGAATCAGCTCGGCGCGGTTGGCAACCCGAGCAGCGTTGCTGACAAAGCGCGGATCAGTCGCCCACTCCGGGTGCCCCGCCACCTCGCAGAACTTGCGGAACTGGCCGTCGTTACCCACCGTCAGGATGAAGTCGCCATCGGCGGTCGGGAAATCCTGATACGGGACGATGTTCGGATGAGCGTTGCCCAGCCGCCTGGGCGGCACGCCAGTGGTGAGATAGTTCAGCGCCTGGTTACCAAGGCAGGCGATCTGCACATCCAGCAGCGCCAGATCGATGTACTGGCCCTGACCGCTGCGCTCACGCTCAGCCAGTGCGGCGAGAATGGCATTGCTGGCGTAGAGCCCGGTGAGAATATCGGTCAGCGCCACGCCGACCTTGACCGGCCCGGCACCATCCTCCCCGTCTGCCTTGCCGGTGATGCTCATCAGGCCACCCATGGCCTGAATCATGAAGTCATAGCCTGCGCGTTTGGCATACGGCCCCTGCTGGCCGAAGCCGGTCACCGAGCAGTAGATAAGGCGCGGATTGAGCGCCTGCAGGCTCTGGTAATCCAGCCCATAGACTGCCAGCCCGCCCACCTTGAAGTTCTCGATCAGCACATCTGCAAGTTGCACCAGCTCACGCACCTGCTGCTGCCCCTCGGGCTGGGTAAAGTCGATGGTGATCGAGCGCTTGTTGCGGTTGGCCGACAGAAAGTACGCCGCCTCGGAGGTATCGCGCCCATCGGCATCACGCAGATACGGCGGCCCCCAGGCACGGGTATCGTCACCCGCCCCCGGCCGTTCGACCTTGACCACATCCGCGCCCAGATCCGCCAGCATCTGCCCGGCCCATGGGCCAGCCAGCACGCGGGACAGATCGAGGACGCGCAAACCGGATAATGCACTCATGTCTTTAGCTCCAAGCTTCAAGCGGCAAGCTTCAAGCCACAAGCTGGCCGTGCGGGATACGAAGATAAGGGTACTAGCGGTACGCCAATGCAGCGTGAGGAGAACGCGACAAGCCGAACCAACTCAGAACGGCTTGTCGCTTGCAGCTTAAAGCTTGCAGCTGCCTGCCCGCCTTCAGAAGAAGGCTTGCAGGCCAGTCTGCGCACGGCCGAGGATCAGCGCGTGTACGTCGTGGGTACCTTCATAGGTGTTAACCACTTCCAGGTTGACCACGTGACGGATCACACCGTATTCGTCGGAGATACCGTTGCCACCCAGCATGTCGCGGGCAACGCGGGCGATGTCCAGCGACTTGCCGCAGGAGTTGCGCTTCATGATCGAGGTGATTTCCACCGCAGCAGTACCTTCGTCCTTCATGCGGCCCAGACGCAGGCAGCCTTGCAGAGCCAGGGTAATTTCGGTCTGCATGTCAGCCAGCTTCTTCTGTACCAGCTGAGTCTGCGCCAGCGGACGACCAAACTGCAGACGGTCCAGGGTGTACTGACGGGCGGTGTGCCAGCAGAACTCGGCGGCACCCAGCGCGCCCCAGGAGATACCGTAACGGGCGGAGTTCAGGCAGGTGAACGGACCTTTCAGACCGGTCACGTGCGGCAGCATGTTTTCTTCCGGAACGAACACGTCTTCCATCACGATCTCACCAGTGATGGAGGTACGCAGGCCAACCTTGCCCTTGATCGCCGGCGCGCTCAGACCTTTCCAGCCTTTCTCCAGAATGAAGCCACGGATGACGTCGTCGTCGGTTTTTGCCCAGACCACGAACACGTCAGCAATGGGGCTGTTGGTGATCCACATCTTGGCACCCTTGAGCAGGTAACCGCCCTCGGTCTTGCGTGCACGGGTGACCATGGAGCCCGGATCGGAGCCATGGTTCGGCTCGGTCAGACCAAAGCAGCCGATGAACTCACCACTGGCCAGCTTGGGCAGATACTTCTGCTTCTGCTCTTCACTGCCAAATTCGTTGATCGGCACCATCACCAGCGAGGACTGCACACTCATCATCGAACGGTAACCGGAATCAACGCGCTCGACTTCACGGGCGATCAGACCGTAGCAGACATAGTTCAAGCCGCTTCCGCCGTACTCGGTCGGAATGGTTGCACCCAGCAGGCCCAGCTCGCCCATTTCGCGGAAGATTTCCACGTCGGTCTGCTCGTTACGGAACGAGTTCAGCACCCGCGGCATGAGTTTGTCCTGGCAGTACTGGCGTGCACTGTCACGCACCATGCGCTCTTCTTCAGTCAGTTGCTGATCCAGCAGCAGCGGATCTTCCCAGTTGAAACTTGCCTTGGATGCGGCCATGAGCTCTCCGATATTCGTTTTACGGGTGATGGGGTCCCACTGGGGAACCATAATGTGTCAGTGACTCTACGCACAGAGAAACCAGCAAACAAGCGTCTTTTATGCAGATACCTGTGCTAAATTGGAACTCCGACCAATTGCATAGCGACAAGCCGCAAGCTTCAAGCTGCAAGCAACCCCGGCTCAGCGCACGGACAGCTTGCCGCCTGATACTTATAGCTTATAACTGCTCCGAAGGAGCCCGCCCCATGCGCCGCAAGATCCCTCCGACCCAGGCCCTGATCTGCTTCGAGTCGTCCGCTCGCCATGAGAGCTTCACCAAGGCTGCCGAGGAACTCTCGCTGACCCAGAGCGCGGTGTGTCGCCAGATCGCCAACCTCGAAGCATTCCTTGATATTCAACTGTTTCGCCGTACCCGCCGCGGTGTGAAACTGACTGACGCCGGACAGATATACAGCCGTCGAATCGCCAGCCGGCTGGATGCTGTCGAGCGCGACACCCTGTCGGTGATGGGTAATCAGGGCACCGCCACCCTGGAGTTGGCCCTGGTCCCCACCTTCGGTACCCAGTGGCTGCTGCCGCGGCTCAGTCACTTCCTGCGCCAGCATCCGCAGATCACCGTCAATATGACCAACCGTACGCGGCCGTTCCTGTTCGCCGATACCGAATTCGATGCCGCCATCTATTTCGGTGATGGCGACTGGTCCGGTACGCAAACCCACTACCTGATGCCCGAAGCGCCGATTCCGGTGTGCAGCCCGGCGCTGATCGCCCCTGCGCGCGAGCTGACGCCCGAGGACATCGCCCAACTGCCACTGCTGCAGCAGACCACCCGCCCCTATGCCTGGCGCCAGTGGTTCGCCGCCGCTGACATGCGCGTCGAACACGACCTCAACGGTACCCGGCTGGAGTTGTTCTCGATGCTCGCGCAAGCCGCGATGCACGGCATGGGCATCGCGCTGATCCCGCCATTTCTGATCCGCCAGGAACTGGCAGACGGCCGCCTGATCAGCCCCTGCCCACGCAGCTTCGAGACCGACAACGGTTACTACCTGGTGATCCCCGAGCGCAAGGCCGAATCGGCTGCGCTGCTGGCGTTCCGCGACTGGATTCTGCAGCAGGCGCAGGCTTATCAAGCTGCACGTTATTAGCCGCAAGCCGCAAGCAGAACCGGATGGGCGACGGCGTCCTCAGGCGTTTCTGGAGGCGACCAGTGGCTATCTCAGCCCAAAGAAAACCCGCACGATTCGACACCGCGCGGGTTTGGCTTGCTGCTTGCAGCTTGCCGCTTGCAGCTCAAAAAAAGGGGCCCGAAGGCCCCTGAAGCACACATGAACTAGTTACCGCGATTACTGGCGAATACCTTCGACAGTAATAATCAGGTCGACGGTTTCAGACGCCGGCCCGAGGTTGTACGTGATACCGAAATCGGCCAGCTTCAGCGTCGTGGTCGCATCAAAGCCGGCGCGGTAGCCACCCCATGGGTCGTCACCTTCGCCGATGAAGCGCGCGTCCAGCACCACCGGTTTGGTGACACCGTTCAGGGTCAGATCGCCGGTTACCTTGGCGGTATCTTCGCCAGTCATCTCGATGGCAGTGGAAGCAAAGGTGGCAGTGCCGTGTTCTTCGACATTGAGGAAGTCGGCGCTGCGGATATGCTTGTCACGCTCGGCGTGGTTGGTGTCGACGCTGGCGGTGTTCAGGGTGACGTTGACGCTGCTGGCCTCAGGCTTGGCAGCGTCCCAGCTGAAGGTGCCGTCGAAGTCGTTGAAGCGGCCGTAGATCCAGCTGTAGCCCAGGTGGCTGATCTTGAAGTTGACCGAGGCGTGCTGCCCCTGCTTGTCGATCTGGTAGTCCGCGGCCTGCGCCAGGCCACCGGCCATCATCAAACCACCGAGGGTGGCTGCAACCATCAGTTTCTTCATTTGCCATTCTCCGTCGAGTTGCGCAGCCGCATGCCGAGCATGCGCCGCAGAGTATTATCCTTGTCGATCAGGTGATGCTTGAGCGCGCCCAGCGCATGCAGCCCGGCGAGCCCCAGCAACCCGAGCGCCAGCCAGTAGTGCACGGCACCCGCCCGATCGGCCTGCTCCGGCAAGCCGCTGATCAGCGCCGGCACGTCGAACCAGCCAAACAGGCTAACGCCGCTACCCTTGGCGGTCGAAATCAGATAGCCGCTGATCACAATGATCAGCATAGCGGCGTACATCAGCCACTGCGCAGTGCCTGCTGCCATTCGCTCGACGCGCGAGTGAGTGGGCAACGCTGCCGGCGCCGGAGACAACCAGCGCCAAAGCAGACGAACCAGCAACAGAGCCGCAAACACCAGCCCTACGCTTTTGTGCCAGAACGGCGCACTGGTATACCAGGGGCTGTAATAGTTGAGGCTGGTCATCCACAGACCGACAGCTGCAAGCCCTGGGACCATCACCGCCATGACCCAGTGCAGGCTCATTGCCAGCCAGCCGAATCTGTCCTTGCTGTTACGCCACTGCATAGCCACCTCACCTGCGATGGGCGAGATAATCCCATCGACTGAATAAGATAAAAAGCGCAAAAATTGGTTCCCACCAAACAGGTTTCTCGATATTTCATCCTGGCAGTATGCTTTGTTGAGGGCACCGAAAGACGTATCCCTGAAAGGATCACTCAGGCAGGACGCTTTTCGATGTTTTTGTGATGGGCCAACGTGAAGAAGAACACAATCAGTTGGACGTTTTCGACATCGCGCGGCAGCTAAATCCGCCTTTCGCCTTCACGGCGAGCCAAGGGGGGCTGCTTGCCCAGCCCCCCCCTTGGCGATCCCCCGGGGCACCCGGCTACGCGGCCCTTCGGGTTCGCTGCGTTGCTCGGCTTGGCGGGGATCGGCAGAACTCGGCTCTGCGAGCCTCAAACAGGCTGCCGCTCTTTTTCCCGCCAACCCTCCGCTACTCGCCCGCGTAAACGGGACGAACCACAGTGCACACTCCACCATCCGAGCAGGCGGATAAACGCAGTAGTCTAAGATCCTATCTATCTTCCCCGAACTGAAGCGCCAAACCACAAAAAACCTCCCGAAGGAGGTTCTTTCAATGCTGACGTCGCAGATCAGAAAAACAGTCGCTTGAGCTCCTGCCCCGGATTGGCCGCGCGCATAAAGGCCTCACCAACCAGAAAGCCGTAGACCTCATGTGCGAGCATCAGCTCCACATCGGTGCGATGCAGGATGCCACTTTCGGTGACCAGCGTCTTGTTGCGTGGAATCTGCGGGATCAGCTCCAGAGTGGTGTCGAGCGTCACCTCGAAGGTATGCAGGTTACGGTTGTTGATGCCGATCAGCGGGGTATCCAGCTTGAGGCCGCGCTCGAGTTCGGCGGCATCGTGCACCTCGACCAGCACATCCAGACCGTGCTGCCTTGCGGTCGCTGCCAGCTCGCCCATCTGCACGTCGTCTAGGCAGGCAGCAATCAGCAGCACACAATCGGCACCCAGCGCACGGGCTTCGACGATCTGATACGGATCGACCATAAAGTCCTTGCGGATCACCGGCAGCGAACAGGCGGCACGGGCCTGCTGCAGGTAATCGTCATGGCCCTGGAAGAAGTCGACATCGGTCAGCACCGACAGGCAGACCGCACCACCTGCTTCGTAGCTGGCAGCGATCTCGGCGGGCTGGAAATCCTCGCGCAGCACGCCCTTGCTCGGTGACGCTTTCTTGATCTCGGCAATCACACCCGGACGCTGCGCCGCAGCGGCGTCCTGAATGGCCTTGGCAAAGCCTCGGGCAGGCGAGGCTGCAGCAGCCAGCTGCTCCAGCTCGGCCAGGCTACACTGCTGAAGACGCTCTGCCACTTCCTCGTGCTTGCGCGCGACGATGTTCTGCAAGATGGTCGGCACGCTCATTGTGCTGCTTCCTCTCGGAATACTTCGGTGAAGGCGATAAGTTCGTTGAGTTTTTCCCGCGCCAGACCTGAATAAAGCGCATCGGAGGCGAGCTTTACGCCTTCGAGCAGACTGGTCGCATGATCTGCCGCGTACAGTGCCGCACCGGCATTGAGAATGATGATATCGGCCGCTTTTTCACCGGCCTCGGTTTCGCGCTTGCCGAGCGCATCGCGGATCAGCTTGAGCGAGCCCGCCGCGTCATCGACCGTCAGACCGATCAGCGAGCGGCTCTTGATGCCGAGTTCTTCCGGGCTGACGTCGTACTCGCGGATTTCACCGTCTTTCAGCTCGGCGATATGACTGGTCGCCGCCAGACTCAGCTCGTCCAGCCCATCCTTGGAGTGCACCACCAGCACGTGCTCGCTGCCGAGGCGCTTGAGCACCTCGGCAATCGGCCGGCACAACGCCTGGGTAAATACACCGATGACCTGATGCTTGACCCCGGCAGGATTGGTCATCGGGCCGAGCATGTTGAAGATGGTGCGCATGCCCAGCTCGCGGCGCGGGCCGATGGCATGCTTCATCGCACCGTGATGGGCTGGCGCAAACATGAAGCCGACGCCGACACTTTCCACGCAGCGGGCGACCTGCTCGGGCGTCAGATTGAGGTTCACGCCTGCCGCCTCCAGCAGGTCGGCGCTGCCGCTCTTGCCGGATACCGCACGGTTACCGTGCTTGGCGACCTTGCCGCCAGCAGCGGCTACCACCAGCGCGGCGGCGGTCGACACGTTGAAGATGTTGGCGCCGTCACCGCCGGTGCCGCAGGTGTCGACCAGGCGCTCGGCGTTGATCTTCACCCCGGAGGCCAGCTCGCGCATGACCAAGGCCGCGCCGGTAATCTCGTCGAGGGTCTCGCTCTTCATGCGCAGGGCAACCAGAAAGCCGCCGATCTGTGCGTCGGTGCACTGGCCGGTCATGATCTGGCGCATGACGTCCTGCATTTCCTCGGTGGACAGATCCAGTTGATCGACCACCTTGCCGAGGGCTGTCTTGATATCCATACCGTCTCTCCTTGCTGGTCAGCGGCGCATGCCGCCCTGCTGCTTGAGGAAGTTGGCGAGCATCTCGTGCCCCTGCTCGGACAGGATCGACTCGGGATGAAACTGCACGCCCTCGATCATGTATTCGCGGTGGCGCACGCCCATGATTTCGTCAACGCTGCCGTCTTCATGCTGGGTCCAGGCCGTCAGCTCCAGGCAGTCGGGCAGCGTGTCGCGGCTGATTACCAGCGAGTGATAGCGGGTCACGGTCAGCGGATTATTGAGGCCGGCAAACACGCCCAAGCCTTCATGGTAGACCGGACTGGTCTTGCCGTGCATGACCTGACGGGCACGCACCACATCACCGCCAAAGGCCTGGCCGATACTCTGGTGGCCGAGGCAAATGCCGAGAATCGGCAGCTTGCCGGCAAAGCGCTTGAGCACCGGCACCGAGACTCCCGCTTCGTTGGGCGTGCACGGACCGGGCGAGACGACGATGCGCTCGGGATTGAGGGCTTCGATCTCGGCGACAGTCAGCTCGTCGTTGCGCACCACCTTGACGTCGGCACCCAACTCGCCGAGGTACTGCACCACGTTGTAGGTAAAGGAGTCGTAGTTATCGATCATCAGCAGCATGGCGTTTCTCCTTTACCGGGCCGATTGTTCAGCGAGGGCAATCGCACGGAACATGGCGCGACGCTTGTTGATGGTCTCTTCCCACTCCAGCGCGGGCACCGAGTCGGCCACAATGCCGCCACCAGCCTGTACGTGCAGTTCGCCATCCTTGATCACCGCGGTACGAATCGCGATGGCCGTGTCCATATTGCCGTTCCACGCCCAGTAGCCGACCGCGCCGCCGTAGACGCCGCGCTTGACCGGCTCCAGCTCGTCGATGATTTCCATCGCGCGAATCTTCGGCGCGCCGGACAGGGTGCCCGCCGGCAGAATGGCGCGCAGCGCGTCCATCGCGGTCAGTTCCGGCTTGAGCTGGCCCTGCACGTTGGAGACGATGTGCATGACGTTGGAATAACGTTCGATGACCATCTTCTCGGTCACCTTGACCTTACCGATCTGCGCCACACGGCCCACGTCGTTGCGGCCCAGGTCGATCAGCATCAGGTGCTCGGCGATTTCCTTGGCGTCGGACAGCAGGTCCTGCTCCAGCGCCAGATCGGCTTCTTCGGTCGCGCCGCGCGGGCGGGTGCCGGCGATCGGACGTACCGTTACTTCACCCTCTTCGACACGGACCAGCACCTCGGGAGAGCTGCCAACCACGTGGAAGTCGCCGAAGTTGAAGAAGTACATGTAAGGCGTCGGGTTCTGGCTGCGCAGGGCCCGGTACAGATCAATCGGCTCGGCCTTGAAGTCGATGCTCATGCGCTGGGACGGCACCACCTGCATGCAGTCACCGGCAAGGATGTATTCCTTGATGGTGTCAACCGCCCGCTCGTAATCCTCACGGGTGAAGCTGGCGCGGTATTCCAGGTCGGTATCGACCGGCGCAGCCAGATCAATCAGCTTGCGCGCCGGAGTCGGCAGGCGCAGCTGCTCAAGCAGTTGATCGAGCCGGGCATTGGCCTGTTCGAAGGCATCATCGGCGCTTGGGTCGGCCAGTACGATGGCGTGCAGCTTGCCGGCCAGGTTGTCGAATACGACAACCTCATCGGACACCATCAGCAGGATGTCCGGGGTACCCAGCACATCCGGGTTAACGGTCGCGGCCAGACGCGGCTCAACATAGCGCACACAGTCGTAGCCAAAATAACCAACCAGCCCGCCATTGAAGCGCGGCAGACCCGGAATGCTCGGCACCCGGTAACGGGCCTTGAAGGTCTCGACGAAATCCAGCGGATCGGCGCACTCGTGGCGCTCCTGCTCGACGCCGTCGACCAGCACGGTTGCGGTATGGCCATCGACGCGCAGCACGGTACGGGCCGGCAGGCCGATAATGGAATAACGCCCCCATTTCTCGCCGCCCTGCACCGACTCCAGCAGGTAGGAGTAGGCACCGTCGGCCAGTTTCAGATAGGTGGACAGCGGGGTTTCAAGATCTGCCAGCACCTCGCGTACAACGGGTACACGGTTGCAATCCTGGGCAGCCAGGCGAAGGAATTCGTCTCGGGTCATGATCAGCCTCAAAGGCAGGGTAAGTCATACGCAAACAGGGGTGCTCGCACTCGGGAGCGAACGAGGACAGTTCAGGTACGCCAACGCCAGCGGGCGAGCGCCTTGATAACTCTCATCAGTTTGCGATTGCTGACAAACACGGCTGATCCATCACTGGTCGGGACACCCGAGCAAGCCTATATGAGCGCGTCAAGCGAATCAACCAGCAAATCCGGGTTCTCCGAGGCAATCGGCCGGCCGTGATTGTAGCCGTAGCTGACCGCCACCACCGGCACCCCGGCCGCCCTCGCCGCCAGCACGTCACTGCGGGAATCGCCGACAAACAGCGCCTGCCCAGCCACAACACCAGCCTGCTGCATGACCCAGTGGAGCGCAGCCGGGTCGGGCTTCTGCACCGGCAGGGTGTCGCCGCCAACCAGCCAGCGGAAGTAGCCATCGAGCTGTTTGTCCGCCAGCAGCTCCGGCACGAAGCGACTCGGCTTGTTGGTGATCAGTGCCAGTGGCACCTGCTCACCCTGCAGCCGGTCAAGCAACGCGCGTACTCCCGGGTAAACCGTGCTGCGCGAGTGATCGCCGGCGTAAGCCTCGAGAAACAGCGCCAGCGCCTGCTCGGTCTCAGCCTCGCCGATGTGCGCGTGCTCGATATCGCCGGCCAGCGCCCGACGCACCAATACCCGCGCACCGTTGCCGACCCAGTGACGGACCTGCTCGACGCCCGCGGCGTCACGACCAAGCTGACCCAGCATCACATCCACCGCCGCCGCCAGATCCGGCACCGAGTCAATCAGAGTACCGTCCAGATCAAACATCACCAGGTTCGGCAGCTCGCCACCGAACAGCTCGCGCAGCAACGACATCTCAGCGCTTGGCCTGTGCCAGCTCCGCACGCATGCTGTCGATCACCGCCTTGTAATCCGGCTTGTTGAAGATCGCCGAACCGGCGACAAAGGTGTCGGCACCGGCTTCGGCGATGGCGCGGATGTTCTGCTCGTTGACGCCACCGTCGATCTCCAGACGAATTTCGCGACCACTGGCATCGATCAGCGCACGCGCCTCACGCAGCTTGTCCAGCGTGCCCGGGATGAACTTCTGGCCACCAAAGCCCGGGTTGACGCTCATCAGCAGCACCATGTCGACCTTGTCCATCACGTACTTGAGCGCATCCAGCGAGGTCGCAGGATTGAATACCAGACCGGCCTTGGCGCCGCCGTCCTTGATCAGTTGCAGGGAGCGGTCGATGTGTTCGGAGGCTTCCGGGTGGAACGTGATGTAGCTGGCACCCGCCTCGAGGAAATCACCAATGATGCGATCGACCGGCTTGACCATCAGGTGCACATCGATAGGTGCGGTGACGCCATACTTACGCAGCGCCGAGCAGACCATCGGCCCGATTGTCAGGTTCGGCACGTAGTGGTTGTCCATGACATCGAAATGGACGATGTCGGCACCGGCGGCCAGCACCCGATCAACATCCTCACCCAGACGGGCAAAGTCGGCGGACAGAATAGACGGCGCAATGGCGTAATCGAGCATGGGAGAACCTCGGCAGGGGCAGACACGGAAATACCGGCCAGTTTACCCTATCCGTCGTGGTTATACTCATCAGGACTTCGGACCGAGACGGACCCCATGCGCGCGCCAATCCTCATTGCCCTGCTCTGCCTTGCCGGTATCGCCCAGGCCCAGGAGCCAGCAACGCCGCCACCGGAGGCAACTGCCCCCGAGCGATCGCACGCGTTGTCCCGCGACCTTCAGTACCAGCAGACACTCAAGCGCGAAACGCCAATCAGCGAACAACGGCAGCTCGAGTTCGCCGGCGAGTCACGGCTGGGACTGTTTCTGCCTGCCGCACGCCCCGAGCCACTCGGCGGCATTTTGCTGATTGCCGGGGCTGGAGAGCACGCCGACTGGCCCGAGCTGATCGGCCCCGCCCGCATCAGTCTCAGCGACGCCGGCTGGCACACACTGGCCATCAGCCTGCCCGAAGCGCCGCGCGAGCCCGTTGTTGACGTCCCGCCGGAACCGGTCGAGTCGGCCGCACCGAGCGAGGAGGCGACGCCGGAGATCGTGCCGGCCGATGCCATGCTGGCCGCCAGCGATCAGGTCGATGCTGCGCCTGAGCCGCCGCCCGAGGCGCGTTACAGCGAACGGGTCACGGCGCTCATCCGCGCCGGCCTGCAAGTGTTGGAGGGTGAAGGCGCCCATCAGGTACACCTCATTGCCCGCAACGAATCAGCCTACTGGGCGCTGCTGACCGCCAGCACCGGCGCTGCCGATCAGCCACCAGCGACCCTGATGCTGTATCAGACCCGGCAGCCGGCATCAGCCCCGGAGCCGACCCTCGACAGCTTGCTGGAAACGAATACGCGTCCACTATTGGACATGCTGAATCTGGAAGTCACCCCCGACCGGCTGATGGCAGGTGAGCACCTGCGTATCGCCCGCCGCAAGGGGCAGCAGACCTACCAGCAATTGGATCTCGCGCCACTGGAGCGATCCGCCTTTGCCGCCGACATGCTGGACAAGCACCTGCGCACCTGGCTCACCAGCCACTATCAACCGCCGCCACCGCCAGTGGCCGCTCCCTGAGCGCTCAGCGAAAGCCGCGATGACGACGCAATGTCTCGTAGGCCTGCTGAATCTGTCGTATTTTTTCACCCGCCCCGCGCTGCTGGGCGGCGCTGCCCCCACGGGCGGCCAGCTTGTCCGGATGGTGCAAGCTGAGCTGACGACGATAGGCGCGCTTGATCGCCTCCGGTGAGTCATCGGGGCTGACCTTGAGTATGCTGGCCGCCTGCTGAATGCGGTCCTCCTGCGCAACCGCTGCACGACCGCCCTGAGTCTGGCGGCTGTATTGATGACGCTGATGCATGCGCTGCTGCTCGGCCTGCCCCAGCCCGGCAACCTTTGACCACCCTGCCAGCAGCCCCTGAACCTCGTCGTTCAGGCGACCAGGCAGCACCGCCATCCGCCAGCAACAATCCATCAGTTCCGCCGCGCGCCCCGGCTCACGGCGACACAGGGCGCGTACCAGTTTGACCAGATCATCACTACGCTTGCCTTCGTTGAAGTCGTGCATGGCTCGCAGCCTGGCGTCACCGTCCAGCCGATACTGCTGCATCAGATCCCGCGCCAGCTGCAGATGGGCCTGGGTCACACGGCCACTGGCCTTGGCCAGCCGCCCCACGCACAGAAACAGCACACGCTCGAAACTGTTACCGGCGCCACGTACCTGAGCCAGACGCTCCGGCAGATCGCGCCAGTGACGCAGCTGCCAATGACGATCCAGCGCGTGCCCGACTACCGCGCCAAGGACAGCGCCGGGCACAGCGCCGCCGAGACCGCCCACCAGCGCACCCAATACGGTTACCGGCCACAGCATCGCTCAGCCCCTCGCCACACGCTCAGCATCGGCCAGCCGCTCCGGCGTGCCGACATCAATCCAGGCACCACGAAAATGCTCGCCACTGACCCGCCCCTGCGCCGCTGCCGCACGCAGCAGTGGCGCCAGCGCAAAGGCCCCTTCTGGATGCCCCGCCAGCAACTCGGGGTGCAATACCGCAATGCCGCTGTAGGTCAGGCCCGCCTGCCCGGCAGCCGGGTTGCCGACCATGCCATCGGTAAGCAAAAAGTCGCCACTCGGGTTATGCACGGGATTATCGATCAGCACCAGATGCGCCAGCATGCCTTCGGGCAGCGCCAGCTGCGCAAAGTCATAGCGGGTCCAGACATCGCCATTGACCAGAATAAAGGGTGCATCACCCAGCAGCGGGAGCGCCTTGCGAATCCCCCCTCCGGTCTCCAGCGGCTCACCCTCGGCAGACCAGCGAATATTCACGCCAAGGCGCTTGCCATCCTCGAAATAACGCTCGATCTGCTCGCCCAGCCAGGCGTGATTGATCACCAGCTCACTCACCCCGGCCGCGCGCAAGGCCTCAAGGTGCCACTGCAACAGCGGCTTACCGGCTACCGGCAGCAGCGGCTTGGGCGTATGCAAGGTCAGCGGCCGCATCCGTTCGCCCTTGCCGGCCGCCAGCACCATGGCTCTCATCATGGCTCCAGCCCAAGACTGTCGAGCAGCGCAGCCAGCGGGGCCAGCCGAGTGTCGGCGGCACAGGCATCACGCAGGTAACGGACAAAGCGCGGTGCATCCTGCAGGTAATGCGGCTTGCCGTCGCGGTGGCAGATCCGGGCAAAGATACCCAATACCTTCAGGTGACGCTGCACGCCCATCAGGCGCGCCTGGGCCAGGAACGTATCCAGCTCATCCGGCACCGGCACCCCGGCGGCCCGCGCCTGCTGCCAGTAGCGCGATAGCCATTGGCTGCGCTCCGCCGCGGGCCAACTGAAAAAGGCATCGGCAAACAGCGAGGTAGCGTCGTAACTGACCGGGCCGTAAAGCGCGTCCTGAAAGTCGAGCACACCCGGCTCACCCTCGGCGGTCATCAGGTTGCGCGGCATATAGTCGCGGTGAACGTAGACCCTGGACTCGCCAAGATTGCTGTCGAGCAGCAGCGCCTGTACCTGATCCCACAACGATTGCTCTTCGGCAGACAGACTTCGCCCCCGTTCGCGCCCGACGTACCAGTCCGGAAACAGGGCCAGCTCACGGCGCAGCACCGCTTCGTCGTAGTCGGGCAACACACCGGGGCGGCTGGCGAGCTGCCAGCGAATCAGGCTGGTGATCGCTGCGGCAAACATCCGCTCAAGCTCTGCCGGCGCAACGCCCTGCTCGATGGTCTGCAGGTAGGTTTTGGCGCCCATGTCCTCCAACAGCAGAAAGCCCTGCGGCAGGTCCTCGGCGAACAACCGCGGCACCCGCACGCCCGCGTCCTGCAACAGCCGGGTAATGCGCACAAAGGGCTCGGTATTCTCGTGCTCGGGCGGCGCATCCATGACAATCAGGCTGCGCTCACCGGCCTGCCAGCGAAAGTAGCGGCGAAAACTGGCATCGGCACTGGCCGCAGACAGCACGCCGGCGGGCAGGTCTGTCCATCCAAGTGCAGCGGCAGCCTGCGGCAATACCTGATCCAGCCAAAGTTGCATCTGTTGCTGTCGTGAATCCATCGCTCTCCCACTTCTGCGTCTTCGCCACCGCCGGCGAAGCCGGAAAGCAGCATCATTAATTCAGTCCATTCCTAGATCAGGCATCGCTTGATGCTTTATTATCCGTTATCTTGCTCGACTGACACAGCATGCAGATTGCATTCTCCTCGCACAAGGCGTCGCGAGCACGCACCGACTGGAAGCCCGGACAATTACATAATGGCCTACCGTACTCCTCCCTTTCGCTCCTCCTTTCCGATGTTGCTGGCCAGCTCGTTGCTGCTGTTGCAGCCGCTGAGCTCTGTAGCAGCCAACCAGGTTCAATGCCGGCCAGCCGGCAACAGCTGGGCCTGCGAGCCGCTGCAGGCACCGGGCAACCTGCCCCCAAGGCCGCCCAGACCGGCACCTGCGCCGGCCCCGGTCACCGACAGCGTGGTCAAGGCAGCTGAACCGGCAGCGACGCTGAGTGGCGGCCCGGCCACCCCGAGTACGGACTTCAGTCGCCTTGACTGGGTACCCCGTGAGCAGTTGAGCAGCGAGCAGCTGGCCGCCATCGCCCCCTACTGTGGCGGCACCTATGTGGAGCCGGAACGCAGCGGCCGGGACGACTCTACGCCGTTCGACCAGCTTCCGGTCTACGCCTCCGCCGATTCCAGCCGCTTTGAACAGGGTAATCAGACCGGCGTACTGCAGGGCGATGTGCTGCTGCGCCAGGGCCGCCTGCAGGCCCGCGCAGATCAGGCCAGCTTTGACCAGGCCAATGCCCAGGCCGTGCTCGAGGGCAACGTCCGCCTGCGTGACCAGGGCGTACTGGTTCTCGGCGACAGCGCATCGATGCGCATCGACAATGGCGAAACCCGCATTGACGGCGTCGAATACGTGGTTCACGACGCCCGCGCCCGCGGCACCGCCGACACCCTGCGTCGCCGCGATGATGCCGTCATCGTCATCAGCGACGGCAGCTATACCACCTGCGAGCCGGGACAGAACACCTGGTCCCTGCATGGCAAGGATATCGAGCTGGACCGTGAAACCGGCTGGGGTGAAGCCAAGCACGTTACCCTGCGGGTCAAGGACGTACCGGTGTTCTATACCCCGTACATGTACTTCCCGATCGACGACCGCCGTCAGACCGGTCTGCTGGTGCCCTCGTTCAGCTACTCGTCCGACAACGGCACCGAGATCGAGACGCCGTACTACATCAACATCGCACCCAACTACGACGCCACCCTGTATCCGCGCTATCTGTCCGAGCGCGGCTTGCAGATGGAAGGCGACTTCCGCTATCTGCACGACGACAACGAAGGCACCCTGACAGCCGCCTTCCTCAACGACAGTGACTATGGCGAGAATCGCTGGCTGTACGGCTGGCAGCACGAAGGCGGACTGCAGAGCCGCTGGAGCACCGAAGTCGATTACACCGACATCAGCGACCCGTTCTACTTCCAGGACCTGAACACCGCGCTGGACGCCCGCTCCGGCACCTACGTCAATCAGCGGGCAGGCCTGATCTATCGCGGTGACGGCTGGCGCTTCCAGGCTGCCGTTCACGGCTACGAGCTGGCCACCATTACCTCGGTTACCCCGTACGAGCGCCTGCCGCAACTGCGCCTCGACGGTGCCAACTGGCTGGGTGATACCGGCCTGCGCTTTGGCTATAACGCCGAATACGCCTACTTTGATCGCAATCTCGGCAGCGGCCTGCTGACCGGCAAGGATGGCATCCAGCTCGACAGCGCCGGCCAGCCGATCCTGACTCCGGACGAGAACCTGGTCGGTCTGCAGCGAGCGACCGGCCACCGTGTGGTAGTCAGCCCCAGCATCAGCTACCCCTGGCGCAACAGCTGGGCCTTCATCACACCGAAGCTGCGCACCCAGAGCACCTATTACGATCTGAACTTCGACTCGCGGGCCGACGGCTTCGACTACGACGGTGCCAATAACACCCCGTCCAGCACCATCCCTGTCGCCAGCCTGGATACCGGGCTGTACTTTGATCGCGCCACCAGCTGGTTCGGCCGCAACCTGCGCCAGACGCTGGAACCGCGCGCTTTCTACCTGTACGCAGCAGACGAGGATCAGGACGACCAGCCGCTGTTCGACACCAACCAGAACACCTTCAGTTACAGCTCGCTGTTCCGCGACAACCGCTTCAGCGGCAACGACCGGGTCGCCGACGCCAATCAGCTGTCTCTGGGCCTGACCAGCCGCGCCCTGGAGGCCAACGGCACCGAGCGCGCCCGAGCCAGTTTCGGTCAGGTGTTCTATTTCCGCGACCGCAACGTGCAGCTGCTTGATACCGACGGCGTAGCGCGTGACGCAGACAAATCCTCGTCCTCAGCCTACGCGGCTGAAGCCATGTACCAGGTCAGTGACGCCTGGCGCGTGAACGCCGACGTCATCTGGGATCCGGACGACAGCACCAGCGATGCGGGAAGCGTATTTGCCCACTATCAGCCAGAGCCCCGCAAGGTGCTGAACATGGGCTATCGCTACCGCAACAACATCAACACCTACAACGCACTGACCGGCGCCTTCCAGCGCGATCCGGACAGCCGTATCGATCAGTCCGATCTGTCGTTCATGTGGCCGCTGAACCCGCAGTGGAGTCTGATCGGTCGCTGGCAGCATGACTTCGACCAGGATCGAACCCTCGAAGCGTTTGGCGGTCTGGAGTACGACAGCTGCTGCTGGAAGCTGCGTGTCATCAACCGCTACTGGGTTGATTACAACGAGTTTGAATCCGTCGCCACTGACGATGCCAACCGCGGCATCTTCCTGCAGCTCGTCCTCAAGGGGCTTGGCAGTGTGAGCGGCAATGAGGTGGACAGCCTCCTTGACGATGGTATCCCCGGTTACAGAGAGCGTGAAGATAATGCATTTTAAGTTGATGACGGCCCTTAGCCTGTGCGCGGGCATTTTCCTCAGCAGCACAGCCCAGGCCGCCGTAGAACCGCTGGATCGCGTTGCCGCGATCGTCGATAACGACGTGGTCATGGCCAGCCAGGTTGAAGAACGCATGGCCACCGTGCGCCAGCAGTTCGCCCAGAACAATACCCCGGCACCAACCGAGAGCGAGCTGCGCTCGCAGGTGATTGACCGCCTGATTCTGGAGAGCATCCAGCTGCAGATGGGCGAACGTGCCGGCATTT
This sequence comes from Halopseudomonas sp. L-58, assembly GCF_056859475.1. Lineage (NCBI taxonomy): Bacteria > Pseudomonadati > Pseudomonadota > Gammaproteobacteria > Pseudomonadales > Pseudomonadaceae > Halopseudomonas > Halopseudomonas sp. L-58. The sequence goes on along the minus strand of NZ_JBSXON010000047.1, from coordinate 90,365 downwards.
CCATCGATGATGCCTCGCTCGACCAGGCGGTGCAGCAGATTGCCGCCCGCAACGGCGTGACACTGGAGCAGTTCCGTGAAGCCCTGACCCGTGACGGCATCAACTTCAATCAGGTCCGCGAGCAGATCCGCCGCGAGATGATCATCAACCGGGTTCGCCAGCGTCGGGTACGGGACAACATCCAGGTGACCGATCAGGAAGTGCGAAACTTCCTCAATTCCGAAGTCGGCAAGTACCAGACCTCGGCGGATTACCGCCTGGCGATGATCGTTCTGCCGCTGGCCGAAAGCGCCAGCCCGGGCGAAGTGGAAAAGGTTGGTCGCGCGGCCAACGATATCTACCGCCAACTGCAGAGCGGTACCGACTTCAACACCCTGGCTGCCAGCCGCTCCGCCGGAGACACCGCACTGGAAGGCGGCGAACTGGGATGGCGCAAGGCAGCGCAGCTGCCGCCCGCATTCGCCCGTGCAGTCGATGCGCTGGAGGTTGGTGGTGTGACCCAGCCGATGCGTTCTCCGGCCGGCATCCACATCCTCAAGCTGCTGGACCGCCGTGGTGGCGAAGGTCAGATGGTCGAGGAATTCCACGTCCGTCATATCCTGATCAAGCCGAGCGAAATCCGCAGCGAAGGCGAGGCCGCGCAGTTGACCCAGCGCCTCTATGATCGCATCAGGGCTGGCGAGTCCTTTGCCGCGCTGGCCAAGGCCTACTCGGAAGATCCGGGCACCGCGCTCAATGGCGGCGACCTCGACTGGGTTACCCCGGATGCCATGACCCCCGAGTTCGGCGAAGTCATGACCACCACCCCGGAAAACACCCTGTCCCGTCCGTTCCAGACCCAATACGGCTGGCACATTCTGGAAGTGCTTGGCACCCGCAGCGTCGACATGACCGACGACATGCGCGAGCAGCAGGCGATCAACCTGATCCGCAGTCGCAAGTACGAGGAAGAACTGCAGACCTGGTTGCTGCAGATTCGCGACGAGGCCTACGTCGAGATCAAGAACGGGTGAGCACAGCGCGCCTTGCCATAACCGCCGGCGAGCCGGCGGGTATTGGCCCCGATCTATGCCTGATGCTGGCGCAGCACCCATCGCCCTGCGAACGGGTCATCATCGCCGACCCGCAACTGCTGCGTGATCGCGCCCAACAGCTCGGCCTCCCGGTCGAGCTGTTGCCGTTTGACCCCGACGCGCTGCCCGTTGCCCAGGCCGCAGGCCAGCTTCACGTTTTACCGGTCACCCTCGGCACAGCCTGCACCCCGGGCCAGCTCGACGCAGGCAACTCGGCCTACGTGCTGGAAACCCTGCGCCTCGCTGGCGAAGGCGCCCTGAGCGGTCTGTTTGACGCCATCGTGACCGCACCGGTACACAAGGGCATCATCAATGAGGCTGGCGTGCCGTTTTCGGGCCACACCGAGTTCTTCGCCGAGCAGACCGCCACCGACCAGGTGGTGATGATGCTCGCCTGCCCCGGCCTGCGCGTCGCCCTGGCCACCACGCACCTGCCACTGCGGCAGGTTGCTGATGCCATTACCGGGCCGTTGATCGAGCGCGTGGTGCGCATTCTGCACAGCGACCTGGTCAACAAGTTTGGTCTGAGCGACCCGCGTATTCTGGTCTGCGGCCTCAATCCGCACGCGGGTGAAGATGGCCACCTCGGTCGTGAGGAGCTGGATATCATCATTCCAGCACTTGAGCGCCTGCGCAGCGAGGGCATCCAGTTGATCGGACCATTACCGGCCGACACCCTGTTCACCCCCAAGCATCTTGATCACGCAGATGCGGTGCTCGCGATGTATCACGATCAGGGCCTCCCGGTACTCAAGCACAAGGGCTTCGGCAACGCCGTCAACATTACCCTCGGCATGCCGATCATCCGCACCTCGGTTGATCACGGCACCGCTCTGGATCTGGCCGGGACCGGTCAGGCCAACCCGGGCAGCCTGCAGGTTGCCATCGATACCGCCATCCAGATGATCAACGCCCGGAGGGCTGTATGAGTCAATTTCCCCAACACAAGGCGCGCAAGCGCTTTGGTCAGAACTTCCTGCACGACGCCGGCGTGATCGACCGCATCATTCGCTCGATCCGTCCGCGTGAAACCGATCATCTGGTCGAGATCGGTCCCGGTCAGGGCGCCATCACCTCGGGCCTGCTGGCCAGCGGCGCGCGCCTTGACGTGGTCGAGCTGGACAAGGATCTGCACCCGATCCTGATGGGCCAGTTCGGTTTTCTCGATCGCTTCCGCCTGCACAAGGGCGATGCCCTCAAGTTCAACTTCCGCGAACTGGCCGCCGACGGCGAAAAGCTGCGGGTAGTCGGTAATCTGCCATACAACATTTCCACGCCGCTGATGTTCCACCTGCTGGAGCAGTCGGACTGCGTCGAAGACATGCACTTCATGCTGCAGAAGGAAGTGGTGCAACGGCTGGCTGCGACCGCCGGCATGAACCACTACGGCCGCCTCGGCATCATGGTGCAGTACCACTGCCGGGTGGAGCACCTGTTTGACGTCGGCCCCGGCGCCTTCAACCCGGCGCCCAAGGTCGATTCAGCGATCGTCCGGCTGATTCCGCACGCCACCCTGCCGCATCCGGCCGACGACGTGGAAGTGCTCGAAATCCTGGTGCGTGACGCCTTCAACCAGCGCCGCAAGACCCTGCGCAACACACTCAAGGCGCTGCTCAGCGCAGAAGAGATCGAAGCCGAAGGCATCGACCCCGGCACCCGCCCGGAACAGGTCGACCTGGCCGGCTTCGTCCGTCTGGCCAACCGCCTGACTCGCAAGCGGGCAGGCGACGCATGAGCGGCGAGCCGCAATATGCCGTCGAGGTGACGGTGCAGACCCGCTACCTGCCGGAGCAGTCCGATCCGCAGAAGAAGCGCTTTGCCTTTGCCTATACCATCAGCATCCGCAATCAGGGCTCGGTGGCCGCGCAGCTGTTGCATCGTCACTGGCTGATCACCGACGGCAACAACAAGCAGCAGCGTGTTGATGGCCCCGGCGTGGTCGGCGAGCAACCGCTGATCGAGCCCGGTAACGAGCACACCTATACCAGCGGCTGCATGCTTGAGACCCCGGTTGGCACCATGGAAGGCAGCTACGACATGCGCGCCAGCGATGGCCACACGTTCAGCGCCAGCATTCCGCGCTTTCGTCTGGCCCAACCCAACGCACTGAACTGATCGACTCGTACGCCCATGACCATCTACGCCGTTGGCGACATCCAGGGCTGCCTCAAGCCGCTCCAATGCCTGCTCAGCGAGGTAGGCTTCAACCCGTCCAGGGACGTGCTCTGGTCCGTTGGTGACATGGTCAACCGCGGTCCCGACTCGCTTGGCACCCTGCGCTTTCTCAAGCAGCTCGACAACGCCTGCGTTGCGGTTCTGGGCAATCACGACCTGCACCTGCTGGCCGCCAGCCGAGCTGGCAGTCGCTTGCGCAAGTCAGACACCCTCAAACCCCTGCTCAAGGCCGACGACCGTGTCGCCCTGCTCGACTGGCTGCGCGAGCGGCCGCTTGCCCACCTCGACGCCGAGCTGGGCTATGTGATGACCCACGCCGGCATCCCGCCAATCTGGAGCGTACAGCAGACCATGGAGCTGGCCGCCGAGGTAGAAACCATCCTGCGCTGCGACAAGCGTCTGCCAGACTATCTGGACGAGATGTACGGTAACGAACCGGCGCGCTGGAAGCCCGGCCTCAAGGGCATCGACCGGCTGCGTGCGATTACCAACTACCTGACCCGCATGCGCTTCTGCAAGCCGGACGGGACGCTGGAGTTCAAATCCAAGGAAGGGCTGGATACCACGCCCAAGGGCTTTGCGCCGTGGTTTCGTTACCCGCGCCGCGACCCTGACATTCAGGTCATCTTCGGCCACTGGGCAGCGATCGAAGGCCGCACCGGCGTGCAGGGCGTACATGCGCTGGACACCGGCTGCGTATGGGGTGGCCGCATGACCCTGATGAACCTGGATACCCACGAACTGCATCACTGCGACTGCGCGACCTGAGAGGAACCAGCATGAGCGATTTCAAACGCATCGACCCGCAAACCGCCAGCCAGTTGATCGCCAGCAACGCCCAACTGGTCGACATCCGCGACCCGCAGAGTTTCGACTTTGGCCACATCCCCGGCGCCATCCGCCTGGACAACGACAACCTTGCCGACTTCGTCGCCAACGCCGACCAGCAGGCGCCCCTGATCGTTTGCTGCTACCACGGCAACTCCAGCCAGGGCGCAGCGGCCTATCTGGCCAGCATCGGTTTTGCCGACACCTACAGCCTGGACGGCGGCTTTGACCTATGGCGCCAGACTTATCCGGAGCGCGTCAGCGCCGACTGAGACGCCAACCTATTGCCCGCCCAGTAGGGCGGACCAAGCGCAACGTGTCCGCCAGCGCCAGCGCTGCCACACGAGCCCTTGCTCAAACGCAGCGCCGATCCCACGCCTATCCGGTGGAGACGCTGCGCTTTCTCCACCCTACAGCCCCGCGCCCCTCACCCGACCCACACTAAACGAATAGCCCGCAAGCCACGCCAGCCGTGCCGTCACACTCCTGCAACAAAATTTCCTGAGAAATCTTCTGTTGCACTGCGTATTTGCAACTATCCTGAGGTCAGGCGAATCAAGAAAGAGAACGTCGGTCTGCCGGCTTCCGATAAACACGGGAGCCTGCCGGATCCACCGTACGACCAGTCATCGATTGGCCGCCCGGCGCCTCCGACAGACTCCTGACCGTGCTCGCAGTTGCGCCTTGGGGGATTCACGCATCAGGAAATGCCGTCGCCCGGTAAAGCGCGTCATGCGGGCTGCTGCCCGGAAGCGCCAGACCTCTTATCTGGTAACAGCGAGGTCGTGTCATGAGCATATTCAGCCATTTCCAGAACCGCTTTGAAGCCACCCGGCAAGAGGAGTACAGCCTTCAGGAATACCTGGAACTCTGCAAGACTGACCCTACCGCCTACGCGACCGCCGCCGAGCGCCTGCTGATGGCCATCGGCAAGCCTGAACTGGTCGACACCTCCCTCGACCCACGCCTGTCACGCATCTTTTCCAACAAGGTCATCAAGCGTTATCCGGCGTTCGCCGACTTCCACGGCATGGAAGACGCCATCGAGCACATCGTGTCCTTTTTCAAGCACGCCGCCCAGGGGCTCGAAGAACGCAAGCAGATTCTCTACCTGCTCGGCCCGGTTGGCGGCGGCAAGTCCTCGCTGGCGGAGAAGCTCAAGGAGCTGATGCAGCAGGTACCGTTCTATGCGATCAAGGGCTCGCCGGTGTTCGAGTCGCCACTCGGCCTGTTCAATGCCACCGAGGATGGGGCCATCCTCGAAGAGGACTTCGGCATCCCGCGGCGCTACCTCAACAGCATCATCTCGCCCTGGGCGGTGAAACGCCTGCACGAATACAACGGCGATATTTCCCAATTCCGCGTGGTCAAGCTCTACCCCTCGGTGCTGCAGCAGATTGCTGTCGCCAAGACCGAGCCCGGTGACGAGAACAACCAGGACATATCTTCACTGGTCGGCAAGGTTGATATCCGCAAGCTGGAAGAGTTTCCGCAGAACGACCCGGACGCCTACAGCTACTCCGGTGGCTTGTGCCGTGCCAACCAGGGCCTGCTCGAATTCGTCGAGATGTTCAAGGCACCGATCAAGGTACTGCACCCACTGCTGACCGCCACCCAGGAAGGCAACTACAACAGCACTGAAGGCATGGGCGCGATTCCGTTCAATGGCGTAATTCTGGCCCACTCCAACGAGTCCGAGTGGCACAGCTTCCGCAACAACAAGAACAACGAAGCGTTCATCGACCGCATCTACATCGTAAAGGTGCCTTACTGCCTGCGCGTCAGCGACGAGATTCAGATCTACGAAAAACTGCTGACCAACAGCTCGCTGGCCAATGCCCACTGCGCACCTGACACCCTGAAGATGCTCGCCCAGTTCACCGTGCTTTCGCGCCTGAAAGAACCGGAGAACTCCAATGTCTACTCGAAGATGCGCATCTACGACGGCGAGAACCTGAAGGACACCGACCCCAAGGCCAAGTCGATTCAGGAATACCGCGACTCGGCGGGCGTCGACGAGGGCATGAACGGCCTGTCGACCCGCTTTGCCTTCAAGATCCTCTCCAAGGTGTTCAACTTCGATACCACCGAAGTGGCCGCCAACCCGGTACACCTGCTCTACGTCCTGGAACAGCAGATTGAGCAGGAGCAGTTTCCCAATGACGTGAGCGAGCGCTACCTGCGTTTCCTCAAGGAGTACCTGGCACCGCGCTACGTCGAATTCATCGGCAAGGAAATCCAGACCGCCTATCTGGAATCCTACAGCGAGTACGGCCAGAACATCTTTGATCGCTACGTGCTGTACGCCGATTTCTGGATTCAGGATCAGGAGTACCGCGACCCGGAAACCGGCGAGATCCTCAACCGCGCCTCGCTCAACGAGGAGCTGGAGAAGATCGAGAAGCCGGCCGGCATCAGCAACCCGAAGGACTTCCGCAACGAAATCGTCAACTTCGTGCTGCGTGCCCGCGCGCAGAACAACGGCAAGAATCCGAGCTGGCTGTCCTACGAGAAGCTGCGCGTGGTGATCGAGAAAAAAATGTTCTCCAACACCGAGGACCTGCTGCCGGTCATCAGCTTCAACGCCAAGGCCTCGACCGAAGACCAGAAGAAGCACAACGACTTCGTGCATCGGATGGTCGAACGCGGCTACACCGAAAAGCAGGTGCGGCTGCTGTCGGAATGGTACCTGCGGGTGCGTAAGGCGCAGTGACGGCTGCGCCGTCGCTGGGCAGCTTCAAGCCGCAAGCGACAAGCGGCAAGCAGCGCGGCGCCGCCTGAGACTCTGCGCGGCGCCCGATAGCAGCACGGCCAGCTTCAAGCTTGCAGCTTATAGCTTGCGGCTGGCCCGGAGGGCCCTGAATGAGCTACGTGATTGACCGCCGTCTGAACGGCAAGAACAAGAGCACCGTGAACCGCCAGCGGTTCCTGCGGCGCTACAAATCACACATCAAGAAGGCGGTTGAAGAGGCCGTCGGGCGTCGTTCGATCACCGATTTAGAGCACGGCGAAAGCATCAGCATCCCCAACCGCGACATCGACGAGCCGATTTTTCACCATGGCAAGGGCGGTCGCCAGACCCAGGTGCACCCCGGTAACCGCGAGTTCGCCACCGGCGACCGCATCGCCCGCCCGCAGGGTGGCGGTGGGGGCCAGGGCGGCAGTCAGGCGGGCGACAGCGGCGAGGGCATGGATGAGTTCGTATTTCAGATAACCCAGGACGAATTCCTCGACTTCATGTTCGAGGATCTCGCCCTGCCCAACCTGGTCAAGCGCCAGTTGACCGGCACAGACACCTTCAAGCCGGTCCGCGCCGGCATCAGCCAGCAGGGCAACCCCTCGCGGATCAATATCGTAAGGTCCATGCGCGCGGCGCAGGCACGGCGCATCGCACTCTCGGGCGGCAGCCGCAAGCGGCTGCGCGAGGCACGCGCCGAGCTGGAGCAACTCAAGCGTGAGCATCCGGATGACATTACCGGTATTGCGCAGCTGCAGGAGGAAATTGCCAGCCTCGAGGCACGCATCGAACGCGTTCCCTTTCTCGATACCTTCGACCTGCGCTACAACCTGATCGTCAAGCAGCCAACGCCGTCGTCCAAGGCAGTGATGTTCTGCCTGATGGATGTCTCCGGCTCCATGACCCAGGCCACCAAGGATCTGGCCAAGCGCTTCTACATTCTGCTCTACCTGTTCCTGCGCCGTAACTACGAGCGCATCGAAGTGGTGTTCATCCGTCACCACACCAGCGCCAAGGAAGTCGACGAGGAAGAATTCTTCTACTCGCGCGAAACCGGCGGCACCATCGTGTCCAGCGCCCTGCGGCTGATGCAGCAGATCATTGAACAGCGCTACCCGCCCGGCGAGTGGAATCTGTACTGCGCCCAGGCATCCGACGGCGACAACTGGAACGACGACTCGCCGATCTGCCGCGACCTGCTGGTGCGCCAGATCATGCCGGCGATGCAGTACTACTGCTACGTGGAAATCACCCCACGCGAGCATCAGACCCTGTGGCACGAGTATGAAGCGGTCGCCGAGCACTTTGCCGACAGTTTCGCCCAGCAGCAGATTGTCGATGCCGGGGACATCTACCCGGTGTTTCGCAAGCTGTTCCAGAAGAGGATGGCGACATGAGCCGGAACCCCATATCCACCGGCTCGGAGTGGACCTTCGAGCTGATCCGCGAGTACGACCAGGAGATCGGCCGTATCGCCCACGAGGTCTACGGACTGGATACCTATCCCAACCAGATCGAGGTCATCACTGCAGAGCAGATGATGGACGCCTACGCCTCGGTAGGCATGCCGCTGGGCTATCACCACTGGTCCTACGGCAAGCATTTTCTCGCCACCGAAAAAGGCTACCGCCGTGGTCACATGGGGCTGGCCTACGAGATCGTCATCAACTCCGACCCCTGCATTGCCTACCTGATGGAAGAGAACACCATGTGCATGCAGGCACTGGTGATTGCCCACGCCTGCTACGGCCACAACTCGTTCTTCAAGGGCAACTACCTGTTCCGCAGCTGGACCGACGCCAGCGCGATCATTGACTACCTGGTGTTCGCCAAGCAGTACATCAGCGAATGCGAAGACCGCTACGGGATTGACGCCGTCGAGGACCTGCTCGACTCCTGTCACGCCCTGATGAACTATGGCGTCGACCGCTACAAGCGGCCCTACCCGATCTCTGCCGCGGAAGAACGGCAACGCCAGCAGGAGCGCGAGGAGCACCTGCAGCGCCAGGTCAACGAGCTGTGGCGCACCATCCCGGTCAACCCGCACCACGCGCAGGATGAGCAGGTACACCCCCGCTACCCGAGCGAACCCCAGGAAAACCTGCTGTATTTCATCGAGAAGAACGCACCGCTACTGGAGCCATGGCAGCGCGAAGTCGTCCGCATCGTGCGCAAGGTCGCGCAGTACTTCTACCCCCAGCGCCAGACCCAGGTGATGAACGAGGGCTGGGCCACCTTCTGGCACTACACCCTGCTCAACCACCTGTATGACGAGGGCAAGGTCACCGACGGCTTCATGATGGAGTTTCTGCAGTCCCACACCAGCGTGGTCTACCAGCCACCGTTCGACAGCAACTGGTACAGCGGCATCAACCCCTACGCGCTGGGCTTTGCGATGATGCAGGACATTCGCCGCATCTGCGAACACCCGACCGACGAAGATCGCCGCTGGTTCCCCGACATTGCCGGCAGTGACTGGCTGGAAACCCTCAAGTTCGCCATGCGCACCTTCAAGGACGAAAGTTTTATCCTGCAGTACCTGTCACCCAAGGTGATCCGCGACTTCAAGCTGTTTGCCATCGTCGACGACGAAGCCGACGACCACCTGGAAGTCGCCGCCATTCACGACGACAGCGGCTACCGCGCGGTACGCGAACTGCTGGCAGCGCAGTACAACCTTGGCAACCGCGAACCGAACATCCAGATCTGGTCGGTGGACCGCCGCGGCGACCGCTCCCTGACCCTGCGCCACCAGCGCCATCAGGGCAAACCGCTCGGCGAATCCACCGACGAAATGCTCCGCCACCTGCATCGCCTGTGGGGGTTCGACATTCACCTGGAAAGCGTCGACGGAGAACGAATCGTGGCCGAAGCCCACATCCCGCCCCGCCCCAAACCGGAGGAAGAACGCCTGCCGCGCTTCGACCTGAATATTCCGCCCGTATAACGGCGCTGCGCGCCGGCCGCAAGCCGCAAGCCGCAAGCCGCAAGCCGCAAGCCGCAAGCCGCAAGCGTAATCAGACTCAATTCGGCGGCGAGGCCGTCAAGTGTCTCTACACTCTATTTGCAGCCATGCAGCCGCCAAAAGAAAACCCGCGCGACTAGACACCGCGCGGGTTTTGCTTGCAGCTTGCAGCTTGAAGCTTGAAGCTACTCCCCTTTAGCCAGAGTCCGTGTCGATGCCTGAAAGTTACTACACCTACCTGGTCGGCGGCGCCGTCCGCGACCAACTGCTTGGTTTGCCGGTAACAGACCGCGACTGGGTTGTGGTTGGCGCGACGCCGGAGCAGTTGCAGCAGGAGGGTTTCCGTCCGGTCGGCCAGGACTTTCCGGTGTTTCTGCATCCGACCTCGGGCGAGGAGTACGCACTCGCCCGCACCGAGCGCAAAAGCGGCGTTGGCTACGGCGGGTTTGTCTTCCACACCAGCCCGGACGTCACCCTGGAAGAGGATCTGATCCGCCGGGACCTGACAGTCAACGCCATGGCCCGGGCCGAGGACGGCCGGATCATCGACCCCTACGGCGGCCAGCGCGACCTGCAGGCGAAGATATTGCGCCACGTCTCCCCCGCCTTTGCAGAAGATCCACTGCGGGTGCTGCGGGTTGCGCGCTTCGCCGCCCGTTACGCCAGCCTCGGCTTTCGCGTGGCCGACGAGACCATGGCGCTGATGCGCCAGCTGAGTGAGTCGGGCGAGCTGCAGAGTCTGACTGCCGAGCGCAGCTGGATGGAAATCAGCCGCGCCCTGATGGAACCGAGCCCGGACGTATTCATTCAGGTACTGCGCGACTGTGGCGCACTGGCCGAACTGCTGCCGGAAGTCGACGCCCTGTTTGGCGTGCCGCAGCCGGAAGCGCATCACCCGGAAATCGACACCGGCGTCCACGTCCTGCAGGTACTGCAGATCGCCGCCAGAGACCAGCTGCCGCTGCCGGCCCGCTGGGCCTGCCTGCTGCATGACCTTGGCAAGGGGCTGACGCGCCCGGAGCACTGGCCAAAGCATCACGGCCACGAGACCAGCGGCCTGAAGGCCGTCAAAGCCGTCAACCAGCGCTGCAAGGCACCGCGTGAGTGTCAGGAACTGGCACTGCTGGCCTGCGAGTACCACACCCACTGTCACAGAGCACTGGAGCTGCGCCCGCAGACATTGCTCAAGCTGTTCAAGGCGCTGGATATCTACCGCCGCGGCGAGCGCTTCGAGCAGTTTCTGGCGGTATGCGTGGCCGACGCCCAGGGCCGCACCGGGTTTGAACAGCGCCCCTACCCGCAGGCGAACTACCTGCGCGGCGCTGCACAGGCTGCGCGCGCGGTAGATATTCAGCCGTTACTGGATAAGGGCCTGCAGGGCGCCGAGATGGGCCGCGCCCTGGAGCAGGCGCGGCTGGAAGCGTTAAGCGACTACAAGGCCTCGCGCGGCTGATACCCCGCCAGCAGCTCGACCGGGGTCAGTGACCGACCACGCCATGTGAAGGCGACCGGCCATAGTGCCTGGTTCCCCTGCCAGCCCTCCCAGAGCTGGCCAAATGTCTGCCCGCTGCCGGGCAGTTTGGCCTGCGCTGCAACCAATGCCAGCGGCCAGAGCACAAAGGCGTTGCGGGTGACTTCCGGGCGCGGCAGGGTAATGCCGTCATGCACGCCGATCAGATCGCCGAAACACAGCACGTCGATATCCAGCGTGATGCGTCCGGGTTGCGGCGACTCACGCCGGCCGCAGGCAGCCTCGATCGCCTTCAGCGCGGCATTCAGATCCGCCAGCGCCAGCCGCGTTTCGACGGCGACCACCATGTTGTAGAAGCGCTTGCCGAGCACCCCGACCGCGTCGCTTTCAAACACCGGCGACAACTGCAACTCGCCGCACAACTCGGCCAGCGCATCCAGCCCGCGCTGCAGGTGATATTCGCGCTCAGTGTTGGTGCCCACACCCAGATAGACGATGGTCACGCGGGTTTGACTCCCCGCTCGATCAACACCCCGACGCCGCCGGATGCCGCCGGCACAGCGCCCGGCTTGGTGACCCGCAGCCGCAGCCAGGGAATGGAGAATTCGTTCATGAGCAGCGCAGCCAGCTGCTCGGCCAGCGTCTCGACCAGCAGGAAGCTGCTCTGCTCGACAAAGCCCTGCACGCGCTCGCTGATTGCCGCGTAGTTGAGGGTGTGCTCAAGCGTGTCGCCCGCGGCAGCCGGACGGATGTCCCAGCCCATATCGAGATCGAACACCAGCCGCTGGCGGATGGTGCGCTCCCAGTCATAGACGCCAATGACGGCATCTACCGCTAACCCTTTGATAAAAACCTGATCCACAGGTTGCTCCCGTGTCGACTACAATCAAACGTCATTTTGCCCGGGGTCCGCTGCATGCATACCCAGTTTCTGTTCTGGCTGGTCATCGCCTATCTGCTCGGCTCGGTCTCCTTTGCCGTGCTGATCAGCCACCTGCGTCACCTGCCGGACCCGCGCAAACTGGGCTCCGGCAACCCCGGCGCCAGCAACATGCTGCGCCTTGGCAACCGCTCTCTGGCGCTGGCCACCCTGGCCGGCGATCTCGGCAAGGGCGCACTGGCCGTGGCGCTGGCACGCTACGCCGACCTTTCTCTGCTGCAACAGGGCTGGGTCGGTCTGGCCGCCGTGTGCGGCCATATCCTGCCTATCTTTCATCGCCTGCAGGGTGGCAAGGGTGTTGCCACCGCCGCCGGCGTCATGCTGATGCTCTGCTGGCCTGCGGCCATGATCGCAGCGCTGGCCTGGGGCCTGACCTTTTACTGGCAGCGGATCGCCTCACTGGCATCGCTGCTGGCCAGCCTGACGCTGCCACCAGCCCTCGCCTGGCTGGCCCCGGCACTGCTGCTGCCGGTCACACTGATAGTGCTGCTTATTCTGCTGCGCCACCGCCTCAACATCGGCCGGCTGCTGGCCGGAGTAGAAAACCGCTTCAGGCCTTGAGCGCAATCGGCGGCAACTGCTCCATCGGCCAACGCGCGCGCGTTTCGATACCGCCCTCATCCTGCTGGCCGGCCAGCAGCCGCTGGCATCCGGCATAGGCGATCATTGCGCCGTTATCGGTGCAATACGCCGGCCGTGCGTAAAACACGTTGCCCTTCAACTCGGCGGTCATGCTTTCCAGCTGCTGTCGCAGGCGGCGGTTGGCGCTGACGCCGCCGGCAATGACCAGGCGCTTGAGCCCGGTCTGTTTGAGTGCCCGGCGGCACTTGATGGTCAGCGTCTCGACTACCGCCGTTTCAAAGCCGAGCGCGATATCGGCCAGCGTCTGCTGATCCGGCTGCCCCTGCTGCGAACACGCCTGCCATGCCGTCAGCACGGCGGTTTTCAGGCCACTGAAACTAAAGGTCAGGCCGGGGCGGTCAGTCATCGGACGGGGAAATACAAAGGCACCGGGGCGCCCCTGCTCGGCCAGCCGTGCAATCTCGGGGCCGCCCGGATACGGCAGCCCCATCAGCTTGGCGGTTTTGTCGAAGGCTTCCCCGGCGGCGTCGTCCAGCGACTCCCCCAGCAACTGGTATTGGCCGATACCGTCTACCCGGACAAGTTGCGTGTGGCCGCCGGACACCAGCAAGGCGACGAACGGAAACTCGGGCGGATGCTCCTCCAGACAGGGCGCCAGCAGATGCCCCTCCATATGGTGAACACCCAACGCCGGCAAGCCCCAGGCAAAGGCCAGCGCCCGCGCAAAGGCACCGCCAACCAGCAGGGCCCCCACCAGACCGGGACCGGCCGTGTAGGCCACCGCATCAACCTCACCCGGCTGCAAACCGGCCTTGGCAAACACCTCGCGCATCAGTGGTACCATGCGCTTGACGTGATCGCGCGAGGCCAACTCAGGCACCACGCCACCGTACACCCGGTGCAGGTCGATCTGGCTGAACAACGCGTCCGCCAGCAGGCCTCGCTCACTGTCGTACAGCGCGATGCCGGTTTCGTCGCAGGAAGTCTCAATACCCAGAACGCGCATGCTTGGCCCTGTGCCTCGAATTACATGAATGTCATCTGCCGCGCATCATAATCAGCCAGACGCCCACAGGCCAGTTTTTTACCCTGATGGACGTCATAGGCTTTGCTTTTTACAGATGAAGGCGGTAACATCCGCGTCCCTTGAAATGCAATCGCCGCAGGCAATATTGCCTACGGCCATGACTACCAACGTTTGAGAAAGGTACGAAATGCCTGCCGTCAAAGTTAAAGAGAACGAACCCTTCGACGTGGCCCTGCGTCGTTTCAAACGCTCCTGCGAAAAAGCCGGTGTTCTGGCTGAAGTGCGTCGTCGCGAGTTTTACGAGAAGCCGACTACCGAGCGCAAGCGCAAGGCAGCTGCCGCTGTAAAGCGTCACGCCAAGAAAGTTCAGCGCGAACAGCGTCGTCGCGAGCGCCTGTACTGAGTTCCAACACTCAGCTCTGATCGGGCCTGATCACAGGCCCACCGATGCAGCGCACCGCGCTCGCATCACCAGACTGAACAGCACTGGAACACGCATCTTTCCGGCCTTCCGAAAGGAATTGGCTGGATTTTTGCGTCTTTGTGCATTTGCCAGCGCATAATGCCACGAACAGTACAGCACGCCGGCAACGACGTACTCTCGCAGGGGCACCGCAGACAGCATGGCCGGACTTATTCCTCAGGGCTTCATTGATGACCTGCTCGGACGCATCGACATTGTCGAAGTCGTCGGGGCGCGGCTGAAGCTGAAGAAGACCGGCAAGAACTACTCTGCACTCTGCCCGTTCCACAACGAGAAGTCACCGTCGTTCAGCGTCAGCCCGGACAAGCAGTTCTACTACTGTTTCGGCTGCGGCGCCGGCGGCAGCGCACTGAGTTTCGTGATGGATTTCGATCGCCTGGATTTCCCCCAGGCGGTTGAAGAACTCGCACGCCAGGCCGGCGTCGAGGTGCCGCACGAAGAACGCAGCGACGGCCGCAAGAGCAACAACCGAACACCGCGCAAGGACAACCCGCTATACGCCCTGCTGGAGCAGGCTGCCGCCTACTATCGGCAGCAACTGCGTCAGCATCCGGCGCGCCAGCGGGCGGTCAGCTACCTGAAAGGACGCGGCCTGTCCGGACAGATCGCCAAAATGTACGACCTGGGCCTCGCCCCGCCCGGCTGGGACAACCTGATGTCGCACCTGGCCCGCGACACCAGTGAACAAAAAGCCCTGATCGATGCCGGCCTGGTAGTGGAAAACCCGGACAGCGGCGGCCGGTACGATCGCTTCCGCGACCGCATCATGTTTCCGATTCGCGACAGCCGCGGCCGCACCATCGGCTTTGGCGGCCGCGTACTGGGCGACGAGAAGCCCAAGTACCTGAACTCCCCGGAGACCACGGTCTTCCACAAGGGACAGGAGCTGTACGGGCTTTATGAAGCCAAGCAACAGAATCGGCAACTGAACGAGATTCTGGTCGTCGAAGGCTACATGGACGTGATCGCACTGGCGCAGCACGGCATCACCAATGCCGTTGCCACACTGGGCACCGCCACCAGCGAAGAGCACCTCAAGCGCCTGTTCCGACTGGTGCACAATGTGATTTTCTGTTTCGACGGCGACCGCGCCGGACGGCAAGCCGCCTGGCGCGCACTCAATTCGGCGCTCCCGGTGCTGGAAGATGGTCGCCATGTGCGCTTTCTGTTCCTGCCGGATGGCCAGGACCCGGATACCATGGTGCGCGAAGAAGGCACCGACGCCTTCCGTCGTCGACTGGAACGTGAAGCGCTGCCGCTTACCGACTATCTGTTCCGGCACCTTGCCGAAGAAACCGGCGCCGACAGCCTGGAAGGCAAGGCGCACATGGCCTCACTGGCCCTGCCGCTGATTGACCAGATCCCCGGCAGCATGTTGCGCCGCCTGCTGAGGCAGTCGCTGCAACAACAGACCGGGCTTGACCTGGACAGCATTGAACCGGCAGCGATGCCGACGGCGACAGAGCAGCCTGCGGGCAACGACGCAGGCAACCATGCGTACCCGCGCCATGACGAAGCCGTACCAATGGACGCCTGGGGCGACTGGTCGGAAAGGGATGACTCCGACGGCGACTACTACCTGCCGGAAGGTATGGACAGCAAACCGCCGGCCACATCGGAGAGCCGCCGTTTCACTCCGCGCGACAGCGAACGCAAAGGTCGCAGCGGCGGCAAAAAGGCGCTGCGCAGGGAAGTAGACAGCCCGTTACTACAAGCCGTGCGAACCCTGCTGCACCACCCGCACCTGGCCGCACATGCCCAACAGGCCAATCAAATGGCCGACGAGGACGACGACGAGGCAAGGCTGCTGGTAGCGCTGGTTGACGCTGCGCAGAAACAGCCCGGGCTGACTACAATTGAACTGCTGGCGCGCTGGCACGGCACGGCGATGGGGGAGCAGTTGAATCGCCTGGCAGAACAGGAGTGGCTGCTGACCAGTCCCGGCGTGAACCTTGAACAACAGTTTTTCGACACCATTAACAGACTAACCGCTCAACAAAACGAGCGACGACTTCAGCACCTCCTCGACAAATCGGTCACCGAACCGCTCTCTGCCGAGGAAAAGCAACAGCTGCGAGACCTGCTGGGCTCACGAAACACCCGGAAAAACGACGGCTGACCGCGCCTCAAGTGGCGTCAGCAGGCGAAATCAGGGTATAATCCGCAGCTTATTTTTTGCACACCTAGGCATCCACAAGGGTTGTTATGTCCGGAAAAGCGCAACAGCAATCCCGTCTTAAAGAGCTCATCGCCCGCGGTCGCGAGCAGGGCTATCTGACCTATGCGGAGGTCAACGATCACCTGCCCGAGGATATCTCCGATCCGGAACAGGTGGAAGACATTATCCGCATGATCAACGACATGGGCATCACGGTTTTTGAAACCGCACCCGATGCCGATGCGCTGTTGCTGGCCGATAATGATGCCGACGAAGCTGCCGCCGAAGAAGCTGCCGCTGCCCTGGCTGCCGTGGAAACCGATATCGGTCGCACCACCGACCCGGTCCGCATGTACATGCGCGAAATGGGTACGGTCGAGCTGCTGACTCGCGAAGGCGAAATCGAAATCGCCAAGCGCATCGAGGAAGGCATCCGTGAAGTCATGGCGGCCATCTCCATGTTCCCCGGCACCGTCGACGGCATCCTTGCCGACTACGCTCGCGTGGTTGAGGAAGGCGGTCGCCTGTCCGACATTTTCAGCGGCTATATCGATCCCGATGACGACGGCATGTCCGGCGTCAACAGCGACGACATACCCGCGGTCGCCTCCAAGGAAACCAAGAAGGACGACGACGAGGAAGACGACGAGGAAGACTCGGACGACGACAGCGATGACAACGAAGGCGATGGTGGCCCCGATCCGGAAGTGGCCCGCCTGCGCTTTACCGCCATCAAGGAACAGCTGGAAAAACTGCAGAAGGTGCTGAAGAAGCACCCGCGCAACAGCCCCAAAGCCGTTGCCGAGCAGGAGGCCCTGGCCACCCTGTTCATGCCGATCAAGCTGATCCCGAAACAGTATGAAGCGCTGGTCAACCGTGTCCGTGATGCCCAGGACCAGATCCGCAAGCAGGAACGCGCCATCATGCAATTGTGTGTCCGCGACGCACGCATGCCGCGCGCCGACTTCCTGCGCAGCTTCCCCGGCAACGAAGTCAATGAAGGCTGGGTCGACTCCCTGCTGGCTGACAGCCCGCGCTACAGCGAAGGCCTGGAAGCCCTCAAGGGTGACATCCTGCGCGCCCAGAAGAAGCTGGCCGAGCTGGAAGAAAACGCCAGCCTGACCATCTCCGAGATCAAGGACATCAACCGCCGCATGTCCATCGGCGAGGCGCGTGCGCGTCGTGCCAAGAAAGAGATGGTTGAGGCCAACCTGCGTCTGGTGATCTCGATCGCCAAGAAGTACACCAACCGCGGCCTGCAGTTCCTTGACCTGATTCAGGAAGGCAACATCGGCCTGATGAAAGCGGTAGACAAGTTCGAATACCGTCGCGGCTACAAGTTCTCGACTTACGCCACCTGGTGGATTCGTCAGGCTATCACCCGCTCCATTGCGGATCAGGCCCGTACCATCCGTATTCCGGTACACATGATCGAGACCATCAACAAGCTCAACCGAATCTCCCGCCAGATGCTGCAGGAGATGGGTCGCGAGCCGACCCCGGAAGAGCTGGGCGAGCGCATGGAGATGCCCGAGGACAAGATCCGCAAGGTCCTGAAGATCGCCAAGGAACCGATCTCGATGGAAACCCCCATCGGTGATGACGAAGATTCGCATCTGGGCGATTTCATCGAGGACGGCACCATGGAATCACCGATCGACTCGGCGACCGTGGAGAACCTCAAGGAAGCGACGCGCGACGTACTGTCCGGCCTCACTGCCCGTGAAGCCAAGGTACTGCGCATGCGCTTCGGCATCGATATGAACACCGACCATACCCTCGAGGAAGTCGGCAAGCAGTTCGATGTTACCCGTGAGCGGATTCGTCAGATCGAAGCCAAGGCACTGCGCAAGCTGCGTCACCCGACCCGCAGCGATCACCTGCGCAGCTTCCTCGACGACTGAGTCGCCTGCATGCAGTCAACAACAACGCCCGGCCTGTGCCGGGCGTTGTTGTTTGTGGCCCTGCGCCAGCGGGGGGGTGGGCATGCACCGCATCCTGGGGCTAAACTGGCGAAACAATATCGAGTAGCCATGGATACAGGTTTCCCGTCGAATGAACGTCGCCGCAAAGGGATTGGTTGCCGCAGGGCTGGCAATGGCCGGCGCAGGATGCAGTGCCATCAATATCCCCATGGCACCCGACCTGCAGATCACGCAGGCTGGCGTGCTGCTGCTGTCCTGCATACTTCTGCTGGCGGCGCACGGCCTTAATCAGCTGCGCAGGCGCGCCGTCATGCAGCGCCAGGAAGCACTGGAGCTGCTCAGACAGCAGGAACACCGCTACCGCACCCTGGTTGAGAAGCTGCACGTCGTCACATGGGAAATGTCCTACCCCTCACTGCGTTTCATTTATACCTCGCCCCACGCAGCCGACCTGCTTGGCTACCCTGCCAGCAACTGGCTAAGCCCCGACTTTCTGGCCGACCACCTGCACCCGGAGGATCATCGCCGCGTTCTGGACAGCCTGCGCGACCATGCACTGACCCATCAGCAGCAAAGCTTCGATTTCCGCCTGTACCGCGAGTGTGGTGATTATGTATGGGTGCGCGCCATCATCAACCGCGTCACCAGCCAGGAATACGAGGCAGCCTCACTGCACGGCCTGCTGATCGACATTCAGGAACAGAAGCTCGCCGAACAGGCCCTGCGCAGCTCGGAACAGAAATTCTCGTCGGTCTTTCACAACTGCCCGGACACCATCGTTCTGGCTGACGCCGAAGAGGGCCGGTTGATGGCCGTCAACCAGACCTTCGAGGAGCAGTTCGGCATCAGCATGAGCGACGCCGTCGGCCATACCGCAACGGAGCTGAACCTGTGGAACGAACCGGGCACAGGGCCCAGGCTGCTCGCGCTCCTGCTGACCCGAACCAAGAGCAACGTTGAACTGGAGTTCCGGCGGGCTGACGGCAGCCGCTTTACCGGTCTGCTCTCGGCCCGACCGGTGAGCATCGACGGCCAGCCGGTCCTGGTTACCGTGATTCGAGACATCTCGGCCCTGAAGCTCACCCAGGAACAACTGCGCCTGTCCGAGCAGAAATTTTCCCGCGCCTTCCACGCTTCACCGGACGGCCTGCTGATCACCAAGGCCAGCGACGGCATGCTGCTCGACGTCAACGAGGGCTTCACCCGCATCACCGGCTACACCCGAGCCCAGGCCATCGGCAGCAGCACGCTCGCCCTGCGAATCTGGCGTGATGACGCTGACCGAACACGCATGGTGGAGACCTTGCGACGCGATGGACGGGTGCGCGACATGCTCTCGCAGATCACGACGGCAACCGACCAGGTACGCTGGGTCGAAATCTGTACCGAGGCGCTCACCATCAACGATCAGGAGTGCATGCTCAGCATCGCCCGTGACGTAACCGAGCGTCTGGAAATGGAGAACTCGTTACGCCAGGCCGCAACCGTCTTCGAGAACACCACCGAAGGGGTGATCATCACCGATTCCTCCGGCAATATCGCCGCAGTCAATCGCGCCTTCAGCCAGATTACAGGTGTCGACGCCGCCGACGCCATTGGCCAACCACTGCGGATGCTGTCAGCCAACGTTGAAGATCAGGAGGTAGTCGCACAGGCATCTCGCGTCATCCGGGAACAGGGGCACTGGCAGGGAGAGTCCTGGAACCGCCGCCCCAACGGCGAACTCTACGCCTCCTGGTCCAACGTCAGCCAGGTGCTTAACGTCGACGGCAGCCTGAGCCATCTGGTTGCGGTGTTCAGCGACATCACACCGCTCAAGCACACCCAGGCGCGACTCGACCATCAGGCCCACCATGACCCGTTGACCGGTCTGCCCAATCGCACCCTGTTCGAGGCACGACTGCGAGAGTCGCTGCACAGCCAGGCACTCAATCACGAGGAACACATCGGCGCCCTGCTGTTTATCGACCTTGACCGTTTCAAGCAAATCAACGACAGCCTGGGCCACCCGGTTGGCGATAGCCTGCTGCAACTGGTCAGCCAGCGCCTGTGCTCGGTCCTGCGTGACATCGACACGGTCGCCCGGCACGGCGGCGACGAGTTCATCGTCCTGCTTCCCAATCTGCGTACCGACACCGACGCCGCCGCCATTGCCGACAAGCTACTTGCCGTCTTCCGCGCCCCGTTCATCTGCGCCGGCCACGAACTCTTCGTCAGCGCCAGCATCGGCATCAGCCTGTTCCCAACCGACGCCGACGACGTCAACAGCCTGATCAAGCATGCCGATGCCGCCATGTACCGGGCCAAGAACCAGGGGCGCAACCGCTACGCGTTCTATACCAGCGACCTGACAGCCAGCGCCCACCAGCGCCTGGAGATGGAAAACGACATGCGTCGCGGCCTGGAGCGCAACGAGTTTGTGCTTCACTACCAGCCCAAACTGGACCTGAGCAGCGGCAAGCTGGACGGCGCCGAAGCACTGGTACGCTGGAACCACCCCCAGCGGGGCATGGTCGAACCCGACCAATTCATCCCTCTGGCCGAAGAAACCGGCCTGATCGTGGATCTGGGCCGCACCATCCTCAACATCGCCTGCGCCCAGCTCGCCCAATGGCACGACCAGGGCCTCACCGCACCGCGCATGGCCATCAACGTCTCCGGCGCCCAACTGATCGGGGACCACCTGGTAAACGATATTCGACGCGCCCTGGCCAAACACAGCCTGTCCGCCAGCCAGCTTGAACTGGAGATTACCGAAGACTTCGTGATGAACCAGAACCGCGAAGCCATCGTCCTGCTCGATCTGTTCAGCAGCATGGGCATCCACCTGTCCATCGACGACTTCGGCACAGGCTACTCCTCACTGGCGTACCTGAAGGAGCTACCGCTCGACACCCTCAAGATTGACCGCAGCTTTGTTGCCGGTTTACCCGGCAACCACCACGATGCCGCCATCAGCCAGACCATCATCGTACTGGCGCACAATCTTGGCATGGCCGTGATCGCCGAAGGCGTGGAGAACGAACTGCAGCGCGAACTGCTGCTTGAACAGGGCTGCGACAGCATCCAGGGCTACCTGGTAAGCCGCCCGCTCCCAGCCGACGAATTTGCCAACGCCTTCCTCCGCCGAGCGCCTAGTCACCAGCCATCACAGCCCGTATAATCCCCGACGCTATAACAGCGTGGGCCTATAGCTCAGTTGGTCAGAGCAGGCGACTCATAATCGCTTGGTCCCAGGTTCAAGTCCTGGTGGGCCCACCACTCTCCCCTCCCCGCTGCACCCCGTATGCTCTTCGGACCATAGTCCGTCCACTTTGGCCAAACGTTGGTAAAAATTTTACCTGCCATGGCCGCGAGCAACTCTGCGTGCGCCTGACTCGACAGTAAGAACAAGCGACACTGGCAGACCGGCTTATCGCGGCCGCCTGCCCATTCCAAAGCTCGAACCAGACGCTTCTTCCTGACCAAGCTGATCAAAACCCTGCCTGGGTATCGTCTCGCACCATGGGGAAGGCTTTGCGCCGCTCAACTGATGGCCAGCCCAACACTCCAGAGATACTGCTTGCTGAAGAGCCTCCGCTTTCGGCCGATTCTGTTGAAAAACTCGGTTCAACGTGAGTAACGACCTGTGCAGCCGTTGATGCCATCGCAGATCCCGTAGCTTTTGGCCAAGCTATGGTCACAATCTAGAGCCAAACTATGGTTTCACGCACACGGCCCACTCGGGTTTGACTGATTTCGCCAAACCGCTAACCCTTTTTACCAACACCGCGATGCATGGCGCAGACAAAACTATCGGTTCAACGCAAACCGATTCATTTCACTCACGTCGCCAAAGCCACTCAAGCCCACTCGGCGCAGCCGCAACGAGCGCAACTCAATCGGGGCTGTAAAGCACAAAAGTATGGAAGCCTAAACGGTGTCATGCCGTGTACCCATCACAAATTTGCGGCAAAACTCGGCGCACCGTCTCGTCACTAAACCTGCCGCCATCTCGCCTTCATGCTGTTTGTACCTATCGCCCGCGTTTGACTATGCTGCAGCTAGCTACACACCGATCCTCATCAGGCCCAAAACTGTCCCGTGAAGAACAGCGTACTGCTCGTCACACTGCTATGCATCCTGCTCGGCGCAAGAGCCAAGGCGGATGAGTATCGAATCGTGACCGAGGAGTGGGCACCCTACAACTACCTGCAGGACGGACAACTGACCGGACTGACGACAGAGGTAGTGAACGCAATCATGGCGCTTACCGGTGATAACTTCCCGATTGAGGCGGTGCCCAGCATGCGAGCTACTTACGACCTTCGCCAGCAGCCGAAAACGATCATGTACTCATTGTTTCGCACGCCTGAGCGCGAGTCTAGCTACCGCTGGGTTGGCCCCATCGCTGAGGAAGCTATCTACCCTTACCAGCTAGCCAGCAGCGAAGCGCCCATACACTCGCTGGCACAGCTGATGCAGGCGCAGCGCATCACCACCCGGCATGCCGGTCTGGTACCCGACACCCTTGAATCGCTTGGCTTTAGAAATCTCGATCGCAGCGCGAATCAGAACGTTCAGCTGTATCGAATGCTGCTGGCCGGCCGCACTCAGATCATTGTCGGAGACACCCCGGCCGGGGTGGCCTACTACAGCAGGCTCTTGCAGATACCCGCTGGCACCCTGCGACAGATTCCGCTGGAGCTGTTTCGCTCTTCGCTGTACATCGCTTTCAGCCGCGACAGTTCAGAGGCCGTCGTTACCCGCTGGGCGGAGGCGCTTGACCAGTTGCGCAGCAGCGGAAAACTGGAACAAATTCGCCTCGCCTATGAATAGCGCGGCGCCGGCATAATCGACCGCTGCAAGCGCGGGACTGTTAACATCTAGCCTGCAACAAATCATCCCTCTAGCTGATGAGCGCAGACCAGTGGAACACCTCAACCTTCGCCACCTGCACTATTTTTGGATGATCGCTCGCTCAGGCTCGATTGTCCGGGCGGCGGAGAGTCTCGACCTTTCACCGCAGACCCTGAGCGGCCAGCTGGCAACGCTGGAGGCGTCGCTGGGTGGTGCACTGTTCAAGCGGGCCAACCGCTCGCTGCAGCTGACCGACTTCGGCAAGACGGTGTTTTCCTATGCCGACGACATTTTCCAGTCTGTGCAGTCGTTGACCGAGGTTCTGCAGCAGCCGCCGGAAAATCGCCCGTTGACGCTGGCTATCGGCATCGCCGCCTCCATCCACAAACTGATCGCCTACCATTTGACCGAGCCTGCGCTGTCGCAGCCGCGGCCGGTGCACCTGGTCTGCCAGACCGGGGAGACGGGGCAGTTGCTGCGCCAGCTCGGCCAACGGGAGCTGGATATTCTGCTGACCGACCGCCAGCCCGACTTCAAGGACGCTGGCCAGTTTCGCGCCACGCGGCTGGCCAGCTCGTCCATATCCCTGTTTGCCACCCCGGAGCTGGCCGCGCGGCTCAGGCCAGGCTTTCCCTTGAGCCTGGACCGCCAGCCCTTTCTGACGACCTCTCTCAATGCGCCCTATATCAACGAGCTGATGAACTGGTTTGCAGCCAAGCGGATCCGCATCAATGTGGTGGCCGAGGTCGACGACAGTGCGTTGATCAAGGTATTCGGCCGTCAGGGGCTGGGCTACTTTGCCGCCCCGACGGTGATTCACGATGAGGTATGTCGCCAATACGAAGTGGAGTGTATCGGCTCGATTGGCGAGGTCAGGGAGACGCTATACGCCGTCACCCGCGCGCGCTCCAGCGGCAACCCGGCCATTGAGGCACTGTTGAAGTCTCGGCCCGAGCTGGACGACAGCATCGAAAAAATCGAACTATAAATTCCAAATAGATCGATTTATAAAGACCCTCATTTAGCTGACCCTGAATCCGTCAAAACTGTTCGGAGACAGGTCATGAAAACCATCCATCAGTATCAACTGGCCAATGACAAGCAAGTGACCAGCCTGGCCCTGCGCGAGGGGTTCCGGATCGTGCGCTGCGAGTATGTGGTTGCCCAGAAACGCGTATACCTGTGGGTCGAAGAGCCGCTGAAGATCGACCTGCCGGTAAGCGAGCATCAGTTCATGGTGGTTGGCTCGGGTGTGCCGGTGCCGGTTAGCCATTGCTACGTAGACACGGCCGTTGATCCCTTTGGCCCGGAGGCCTTCCATGTCTATCAGGTGGTGAACAATGCTGCCAGCGCAACGGACGAGGAGCGCTCGGTGCACAGACCGCCTGCAGAGAGCGCACTCAGGCTCAGCGCCTGAAGCCTGAAACTCACCGACCAGAGCCCCGCACAGGGGCTCTTTTTTGGCCTACGCTTTTTAATCAAGCCCCTGCGGAACGTGCTTCATGCCCGATATCATCGTCATGTTTTTCATTCTCGGTCTGATCGCCGGCTCCCTGCGCTCGGACCTTGCCATCCCCAAGGCGGTCTACGACATCCTGTCGCTGCTGCTGATGCTGACCATCGGCCTGAAGGGTGGCATGGCCCTGCACGGCAACCTGCACTGGTCGCTGCTGGGGGAAGTGCTTGCCGTTACCGCGCTGGGCTTTCTGATTCCCTTGCTGCTGTACCCATTGCTGCGTTATCTGGTGCGCCTGAACGGGGCGGATGCGGCCAGTTTCTGCGCCCACTACGGCTCGGTAAGCGCCGGTACCTTTGCGGTGGCGCTAGCCTGGACCGAGTCACGCGGAATGATGGTCAGCGGGCAGGTCACGCTGTATCTGGTGCTGCTGGAGCTGCCCGCAATTATCACCGGGCTGTGGCTGTATCGCCGACTCGGTAGCCCATCCGGCCCGGCCCAAACGGTTGCGAGTACGCCGCTCTGGCAGGAGACGCTGACCAACCGCAGCGTAATTCTGCTGGTGGGCGGTGTGGTGATTGGCCTGCTGTACGGCAAGCAAGGCGGCAGCCAGGTCACTGGCGCGCTGACCAGCGGATTTTCCCTGATTCTTGCGCTGTTCTTGCTGGAAATGGGTCTGGTAGCTGCAGAAACCCTGCGCAAGGTCCGACTGCAGCACTGGCGGGTTATCGCCTTTGCCCTGTGCATGCCCACACTGCTGAGCTTGCCGGGCATGGCGACCGGGCTGCTGCTGGGGCTGGCTCCGGGCACGACGGTAATCCTCGCGACCCTGACCGCCAGCGCCTCCTACATCGCCGCTCCGGTCGCGGTGCGCCACGCCATTGAAGAGGCCGACATCGGGCTGGTAATGCTAGCCTCGCTGGGCGTCACCTTCCCGTTCAACGTGCTGGTGGGCATTGAGCTGTACGCTAGCATCCTGCAGCGGCTGACCGGCTAACGGCTCAATGTACGGGCAGCCCGGAGGCTGCCCGTGACAGCGGCTGCCGGAGCACCGATACTGCGCGCAACAGAATCCACATCAACAGCTGGATGACCCGCGGAGGACAACACCCTGGCAACCCTGAAATACCTCGCGGGCTACAGCCCCGATCTGCGCCAGCAGGTCCAGCAGTTGATCGATCGTGGCCAGCTCGGCGCCTGGCTTGAGCAACGTTACCCGTCCGGCGAGCAGCATTCGATCCAGACCGACGCGGCACTCTACGACTACACCCAGCGCCTCAAGCAGCAGCACATGCGCAGTAGCGGGCCGATCAGCAAGGTGTTGTTCGATACCCGCATGCACGTGATCGACAATGCGCTGGGGCAACACCAGTTTGTCAGCCGGGTGCAGGGCGGCAAGTTGAAGAGCAAGAACGCGATCAAGATCTCGGCCATCCTCAAGAGCCTGCCCGAGCCGCTGCTGCGCATGGTGGTGGTGCACGAACTGGCGCACCTGCGCGAGAAGGAACACAACAAGGCGTTCTACCAGCTGTGCCGGCACATGGAGCCGGACTATCACCAGCTGGAGCTGGACCTGCGGCTGTTCCTGACCCTGCGAGACGGCTAGCGCGTTTGCGGGTTGGCGTGCAGCCAGGCGGCCAACTCGGCAACGGCCTGGGGCGCCGTTCTGCTGGCACCGACCCAGCTGCAGGCCAGCATCAGGTTGCGCGGCAGGCCGAAGTTCTCGACCACAAAGCCGTCCGGACACAGCCCCTGCTCATCACGCGGCAGTTGCTCGATCATAGGCTGTTGATCGGGGAAGTACGCCCACACCGGTTTGCCCAGCGCACAGGCAAAGCCCACTTCGAAGACGGTGCCGGAATCCGGCTCGTTACCGCGAAAGTGGCCCAGATTGGCCAGCACCGCGTCGGCGCGGCGCAGGCTGTCGAGGTTGGCCTGACAGATCCAGCCAGCCGGATCGATCAGCCCCTCCGGCAGAGCCGCATCCAGCGGATAGAGCCCTTCCAGCCCATGCGTGGCGCACAGCGCCTTGAGATACTCGCCACGCGCCAGGGCGTCGGGATAGAACACGTCAAAACCGGCCAGATATACCGATGGCACCGGGGATCTCCTGCGTGGATCAGACAAGCGGATTCAGCGTGGCAAGGTCTGCGGCCTGGTCCAGATCGAGACAGACACCGGCATCCTCCACCGCCAGCACCTTAACGCAATCGGCATGGGTGCGCACAATCTCGCGTCCGCCGCGATCACCACTGAGGGTCATCAGCTGCGGCCAGAAGCGCCGCCCGAACAACACCGGATGACCGCGCTGGCCCTGCCAGCTCGGCAGCACAATATCCTCCGGACCACACCGCTGCGCCAACGCTTGCAGGGTGGTCGGCTGGATACACGGCATGTCGGCGAGCAGCACGGCGATGGCATCCGCATCACCATGCCGCAGATGTTCAATACCCAGTACCAGTGAACTGGCCATGCCCTGCGCACTGCGCGGATTGAACAGCACGTCGACCGCCTCCGGCAGCGCCAGCGCTTGCGGGTCATCATCGCTGCGCAGCACCAGAGTTACCGCGCCGAAGGCCGCCAGTGCGTTCTCCAGTGCACGATTGAGTACCGTCTGGCCGCTGGCCAGACGTGCCTGCCGTTTGTCGCCGCCGAAGCGCCGGGAGAACCCGGCGCCAAGCATCAGGGCGGCAACCCCTGGCATCAGGCCTTGGCGTCCAGCAGCATCACTTCGCGCTCGGCAATCAGGCCTGCCAGCGCCTTGCCCATTGCCTGATAGTGCGGCGCCTGACGGTGCGCTTCGATGGCCTCCATCCCGGCCCACTGCTCAACAAACACGAAGCGACTGGCATCGCTGCGGTCGTGGTGCAGCACATAACCTCGGCAACCGGCCTCGGCGCGCGACGGCTCGACCGCGTCGGCAAGGATGGCTGCGACCTGTTCGGCTGCGCCAGGAACGGCGCGCAGCACCGCTACGACGGTAATGATTTCGGACATTTAGTTGCTCTCGATAGTGGAGGGTGCTGGCAAATCCTGCTCGCACCCGTCATGGATATGAATTGCAGAAGGTTCGTGGATGGCAGACCGCCGCTGCTGCAGCTGGCCACCGGCGCGTTCGTTGAGTACTGCTGTGATCTCGCCCAGAATCGCCAGCGCGACGGCTTCCGGGGTATCGCCCCCCAGGTCGAGACCGACCGGGTAATGCAGCCGCTCGACGCCCGGCAAGTTGGCTTGCGCCATGCCGGCCAGCAGCCGCTCGGTGCGCTCACGCGGTCCGAGCTGGCCGATGTAGCACGCCGACGACGCCAGCGCCTGCGCCAGCCACCAGGCATCCTGCTGCAGACTGTGGGTCATGACCACTACCGCCGCGTCGGCCAGCAAATCCTTCAGTGCGAAGCTGTTGTCCAACTGCCCGAGCAACACCGCATCGGCCTCCGGAAAGCGACTGCCCCGGGCAAAATGCGCCCGACTGTCAATCACCGTCACATGCAGGCCCTGCAGTTTGGCCATCCGCACCAGCGGCTGGGCATCGTGCCCGCCACCGAAAATCACCAGCCGCTGCGCCGGGCGCAGGTGCTCGATCAGCACCTCAACCGCGCCACCGGGCTGAAGAAAGCGATGCAACGCAGCACGCCGGGCAGAGCGCGCCAGGCGCAGCAGTGGCAGCAACGGCGCCGACCAGGCATCGGGCAGGCAGCCCAGCAGCTGATCATCGGCAGTCAGAAGCAGTCGCTGCCCGAGCAAATCAGGCTGTGATGCGCTGACGACGGTCGCCACACTGAGTCCAACAGCGCCATTGATCAGCGCCCGGCAGCCATCCAGCAACAGCTGACAGGCCGCGGAATCGACACGCTCGAACAGCAGGTGCACGGTACCGTTGCAGCCGAGGCCAAAACGCACTGCCGCATCGCCATCTTCATCCTCTTCGGCGGTGCTGTAGCTGCGCAGCGCCGGCCCGCGTTCGGTCAACCAGCGCGCCGTGCGCGCCACCTCGGTTTCCAGGCAGCCGCCGCTGACTGTTCCCTCGGTCTGCCCCAGGGGGTTGATCAGCATCCGCGCGCCGGGGCGGCGATAGGCCGAGCCCTCGACCTTGACCACCGTTGCCAGCACCGCATCGTCGCCTTGCAGGGCGGCCTCATCGACCGCCTTGAGCAGCTGTTCCACTGCAGACATCACACCTCCCGCTGTCGGCTCAGTGGCCGGTGTTACCGCGCTTGGCCGCAACATCCTCAGCACTGAGGCTGCCGCCACTCTGACCGAAGTGCTGCAGCACGAAGCTGCCGACCGCAGCCAGTTCGGCATCCTGATAGCCCGCAGCGAAGGATGGCATCTGCTGGTCTACCCGTGCGCCCGGGCCGCCGTGACCGCGCAGCAGGATACCCAGCAGGTTGGTGCCGGCCGGATCATTGACGGTTTTCAGACCGCCGAGCGCGGCAATCGGCGACTGGGTGCCGCTGCCGTCCCAGGCATGACAACCGGCGCAGTTGCCGGCAAACAGCTTGCTGCCGAGCGCACCATCGGCCACCGGGGTCGCATCCGGCACCACCTCGGGCCGGGCGATGCCGGCGGCCTGCGCCGGGGTGCCGAGCAGGTAGGTCGCGATGGCAGACAAGTCGTCCGGGGTCAGATGGCGCAGGCTGTGATTGACAACATCACCCATCGGCCCGCTGGCCACGCCCTTGCCCGGGGCATACCCCTTGCTGAAATAACTGACCAGTTCGGCCGGCGACCAGGCACCGATGCCATAGGTCTCGTCCGAACTGATGTTGTAGGCCTGCCAGCCCTGCACCAGGTTGCCCACCAGCGGCTGGCTGCTGCTCAGCGCCTGGGCAAAGTTGCGCGGGGTATGGCACTCGCCGCAGTGACCCGGCCCTTCGACCAGATAGGCGCCGCGGTTCCACTCCTCGGACTGGTTCGGATCAGGCTCGAAGCGTTCGTTATCGTGAAATACCAGGTTCCAGAAGAACATGCCCCAGCGCTGGTTGTAGGGGAAACTCAGGGTGTTCTCCGGCACCGTATTGCTGACCGGTTCCAGGCTGAACAGATAGGCCTTGATGGCCTTCACTTCGTCGTCCGGCATCAAGGTGTAGGAGGTGTACGGAAAGGCCGGGTAGTAGCGCTTGCCATCCTTGCCGACGCCCTCATGCAGCGCGCCGAGGAAGTCGGCGTCGGTCCAGTCGCCAATGCCGGTCGCCTTGTCCGGGGTGATATTGGGCGAATACAGCGAGCCAAACGGCAGCTTGAATTCGACGCCCCCGGCGAACGGCTTGCCGCCCGGGACAGTGTGGCAGGCCACACAGTCGGCCGCGGCGGCCAGATACTTGCCACGGGCGATCAGCTCATCGTCAGCGGCCTGCACGGACAGCGCCGAGGCAGCCAGCCCCAGCCCGAGAATCACGGATTTGCTCAGATGCATGGGTTCAGCTCCTTAAACCGGGAAGTAACCAGCGCGGCTCAGCGGCAGACGCCGCAGACGCTCGCCGGATGCAGCGGCCAACGCGTTGAGCAGCGCCGGACCAATCAGTGCAGTCCCGGTTTCGCCGACTCCGCCGGGTGACTCTGTGCTGGGCACAATGTGCACCTCGACGCCGGGCGCTTCACCGATGCGCAACTGCCGGTAGGTGTTGAAATTGCGCTGCTGCACCTGGCCCTGCTCAATCGTGATTTCATTGAACAGCGAGGCCGACAGGCCGAACAGGGTGCCGCCTTCAATCTGCGCCAGCACCGAGGTCGGGTTGGTCACCAGACCGCAGTCGATGGCGCTGACCAGACGTTTGATGCGGATGCCCTTGTCCGCCTGCATTTCCAGCTCGACCACGGTCGCGACGAAGCTGCCGAACACCGCGCTGACCGCAATGCCACGCCCCTGCCCGGCCGGCAACGGCGTTTGCCAGTCGGCCTTCTCGGCAGCCAGCTTGAGCACCGCCTGGGCCCGCGGATGCTTGTCCATCAGCGCCAGCCGGTAGTCGACCGGATCCTTGCCGGCGTTGTGCGCCAGCTCGTCGATAAAGCACTCCACCGCCAGCGTGCTGCGCAGCGGCCCCACTCCGCGCCACCAGGAGACCGGAATCACCTTGGGCTCCTCGCGGATGTAATTGACCTGCAGGCTGTCCAGCGCATAGAGCGGGTCAATGGCCACTTCCACCGCATCGGCATCCACGCCGCTCGCCGGCAGGCTGCCGACATAGCGCGCCAGCACCGACGCGCCGGCAATGCGATGCTGCCAGCCCTGCGGCTTGCCGTCGGCGTCCAGTGCGGCGGTCAGCCGGTCGACGTAGTGCGGACGGTACATATCGTGGGTCATGTCCTCTTCGCGACTCCAGATCAGCTTGATCGGGTAACTCACCTGCCGCGCAATCGCCACCGCCTGGGCGATAAAGTCGTAATCCAGCCGGCGGCCGAAGGCGCCACCAATCAGCTGGTTGTGCACGACCACCTGCTCCGGCTTCAGCCCGGTGATGCTGGCGGCAGTCTGCTGGGCAAACACCGGCACCTGAGTGCCGACCCACAGGTCACAGCCATCCGGGCGCACGTGCGCTACGCAGGTCATCGGCTCCAGCGGCGAATGGGACAGGAACGCCTGTTCGTACACCGCTTCAAAACGGCTGCTGGCCGCCTCCAGCGCTGCTGCAACATCGCCGCTGCTGTGAGCAACCACGCCGTCTGCGCTGGAAGCCTTTTGCAGCGCCGCATCCAGCTCGGGCGAGCTGATCGAGGCGTTCTCGCCCAAATCCCATTCGATCTTCAGCGCCTTGAGCCCCTGCTGACAGGCCCAGTAGTTGGTTGCAGTCACCGCAACAGCGTTATCCAGCGTGACCACATCGCGTACACCCGGTACCTGCCGCGCCGCGCTGGCATCAACCGATTTCAGGGTGCCGCCGTAAACCGGACAGGCCAGGCTGGAGGCAACCAGCATGTCCGGCACCTGCAGGTCGATGGTGAACTTCGCCTTGCCGTTGACCTTGTTCGGGGTATCAATGCGGCGCGCCGGGGTGCCGATCAGGCGGAACTGATCCGGGGTTTTCAGGGTAATGCTGGCTGGCAGCGGCAGGGTGCTGGCCAGATCGACCAGCTCGCCATAGCCCGCCTGACGATCGCCCGGCCCGTAGACCACGCCCTCGCGCGCCTCGCACTGGGCAGGGTCGACCGACCATCGCTGAGCAGCCGCCTGAATCAACAGCAGCCGCGCGGTGGCACCGGCCTCGCGCAGGGGCTGCCAGGCATGCCGTGTGGACGTCGACCCGCCGGTAGCCTGAAATTGCATGATCGAGTCCGTGTAGAGTTCGGCGTCCGGTGGTGCATCCTCGACGCTGACATCAGCCAGTCGCACTTCCAGCTCCTCGGCCAGCATCATGGCGATACCGGTATGCGCCCCCTGCCCCATCTCGATTTTCGGCGAGATGACGGTCACCTTGCCGTCGTGGCCTACGCGCACATAGGCCCCGTAGCCGCGCGGCGTCTGATCACCGAGACGGCCGGCGGCGGTCGCTTCGGCCGCGACGCTGTCCGGGATAAATCGCGGCAACCAAGTGCTGAGCACCAGGCCGCCCATCACTGCGCCGGAGCCTTTCAGGAAGCCGCGCCGAGAGACCTGCCGTGATTGCCTGCTCATGCCTGATCCCCCTTGCCGACGTCCTTGATGGCCGCACGAATGCGGGTGTAGGTCGCGCAGCGACAGATATTGCCCGCCATACCGGCGTCAATCTCCGCATCGCTGGGGTTGGGTTGGCGCTGCAGCAGCGCGGTGGCCGACATGATCTGGCCGGACTGGCAGTAGCCACACTGCACCACCTCGTGCTCCAGCCAGGCCTGCTGCACCTGACTGCCCAGCGCCGACTCGCCAACCGCCTCGATGGTGGTCACCGCACGGCCGGCCAAAGCACCCACCGGCAGCACGCAAGAGCGCACGGCTTCACCGTCCAGATGCACGGTACAGGCGCCGCATTGGGCGATACCGCAGCCAAACTTGGTGCCGGTCAGACCGAGCACATCGCGCACTACCCAGAGCAGTGGCATGTCGGCGGGAACGTCGAGCTCATACCGCTCGCCGTTAACGGACAACTGGATCATAAGTACCTCGTCAGGCAACGCAGGTTATTGGAGTTCCGTTCACTGTAGCATTCGAGGCAGGCATGGGACGTTGCGACGCAGAACGCCCTCAACAAGACGCATGACAAACGCCGGGACAGCTGCCGCCAATGTCGTGAAAAACGGACAGAATGCAGGGAGGATAACCAGCACGACGGCAGGGCCGATAGCACAAAACCCCGAAAGCCTTGCGCTATTGCCCAGCGGCCGGCCCCGTTGGCACTACTGCCCACACTCCCGTTCGGCGACCTCGCGAATCATCGCAATGGCGCGCTTTGCAGGTGGTGACAAACTGCGATCGGCGAGCTGCATCAGGTGGCTGTGCAGACGGTATTGCAGCGCCGGAAGATCAGGCGGCAGCCAGGCCGTCAGGTCAACCAGCGCTTCCTGAGCCAGATCCTCCTGCAGCCAGCCATCCCAGGTAAAAAGCAGGCTGTCAGTGTTAAGCACGGTATGGCGCAACAGGGACAGGCTGTTGCAGCTCATCAACGCCCGTGGCCTGACCTCGGATGACAGCCCCAGCAACGCCAGCAACTGCGGCAAAGAGGCATCATCCAGCAAGGCGGCAGACCAGGGGTAGTCAACCAGCAGCTCGGCCCGAACCGGACGGCCGGCTGACAGCAGCGGATGCTGCGCACGACAATAAATCGCGGTGGCCCGAGACGGCAGTGGCGTGACCGCCAGACCCGGCGGAGGCTGCAACGGCCCGGTACCTCCGACCAGAAACTCGATGCGCTCCTGCTCCAGCAGACGCAGCAGATTCTGCCAGTGGTCGACCTCCACATTCAGCCGCAGCCCCGGGCAATCACGCCGCAGTCGCGGCAGCACCTCCTGCATATAACTGTGCGCTGCCAGCAGACCAACGCCGAAGTTCAGCTCGCCCCCCTCGGCATCGGCCAGAAACTGCGCCGACGCACTCAGGCTCTCGGCCCGTCGCAACAGGTCACGGGCCTGCTCCAGCAGTTGCCTGCCCGCCGCGGTCAGTTGCACGCTGCGGGTTCCCCGGTCGAACAGGCGCAGCTGCAGGTCGTTTTCCAGCGACTGAATGCTGCGGCTGAAAGCTGTTTGCGACAGGTGCGCACGCTTGGCCGCCCGGGAGAAATGCAGCTCCTCGCTGAGCAGAACCATGTGAGTGAGCCGCTTCAGATCAATTAATGAACTCATTGCATCAATAACTCGCAATATATGCATTGGACCTGATGTATAGCACTAACCAATACTGCCACCCAAGGGGCTGCTGCCCAGCCAGCCCGCCAAGAACAACAAGATAAAAGGGGGGACCCCATGAAACGCTCAACCCGATGGCAGCACACCTGCCTGTCCCTGCTGCTCGGCGGCCTGCTGGCCGGCCAGTCAGTGGCGGACCAGCAACCGCTCGACGCCCGCGCCAGCGATCCGAACGTCATGGGCTGGATGCAGGGCTTCCCGCCGGCAGCCGACAAACAGATCAACGCCCGCAACTACCTGCTGTTTCCGCAGACTCGCTGGTCTTTCTCGCATATTCGCCAACTGCTGCCGACGGCGACAGTCGGCCGCGGCACCGGTGCCGTCAGCCCATTGCCCGACGCCCGCCGGGATGACATTGACGCGGTGCAGTTCAAGCTGGCCGACGGCTCGCAGATGAGCTGGGAGCAATCGCTGGCAGCCAATTACACCGACGGCATCGTGGTGCTGCACCGCGGCCAGGTGGTCTATGAGCGGTACTTCGGTGCCCTGCAGGCTGACCGCCCGCACATGGCCTTCTCGGTCACCAAGTCGTTTATCGGCACCCTGGCGGCGATGCTGGTTGAAGAGGGTGTGCTGGACGAGCAGGCTCCGGTCTCGTACTACGTTCCCGAGCTGAAAGACAGTGGCTTTGGCGACGCCACCGTGCGTCAGGTGATGGACATGACCACGGCCATTCGCTATTCCGAGACCTATTCCGACCCGAGCGCCGAAATCTGGGAATACTCAAGGGCCGGCAACCTGATACCGCGCCCGGCCGACTATGACGGCGCCACATCCCTGTACGGTTTTCTGCAGAAGGTACAGCCCGAGGGGCAGCACGGCGAGGTGTTCGCCTACAAGACGGTCAACTCCGACGTCCTCGCATGGATCGTTCAGCGCGCCACCGGCAGTTCCTTCGCCGACCTGTTGCAACAGCGGATCTGGAGCAAGCTGGGCGCCGAACAGGACGCCTACATCGTGGTTGACCAGATCGGCACCCAGTTCGCTGGAGGCGGCCTGAATGCCAGCCTGCGTGACATGGCCAGGTTCGGCGAAACCCTGCGCAACAACGGTCGGTTCAACGGCCAGCAGATCGTCCCGCAAGCCGTGGTTGCCGATATCCGCCGAGGCGGCGATCAAGGCAAATTCGCCCCCGCCGGGTACGCTACCCTGCCCAACTGGAGCTACCGCAATATGTGGTGGGTGTCGAACAACGACCATGGCGTGTTTGCGGCGCGCGGTATCCACGGCCAGACCATCTACGTCGACCCCAAGGCAGAAATGGTGATCGCCCGCTTCGCCTCCAACCCGGTGGCGGCCAACGGCGCCAACGACCCGATCTCGCTACCGGCCTACAACGCGCTGGCACAACACCTGATGCGCCAGCCGTAACAGGACTGGCACAGGCGCCATGCCTGCAAGGTCAGCTTCGCCGGTCGATCCGGTTGCCCCGTAAAAGCACCGCGCCGGATACCAGGGGCATCCGGCGCGGCATGGAAAAAGCCGGGCTACCTGCATCGCACAGGTAGCCGCTGCACTCAACGATCAATCAGGGCAAAGGCGCCCTCACGATCCAGCCGCACCCAGAAGTGCGGCGTGCCTACGGTCACCAGGCCAGCTGCGGTGCTGCACTGGGCATCGACATCAGCCGGCAGGCTGGTCAGATAGCTGCTGTCGTAGTCCAGTGCACTGAGGCACTCGGCTGCTACCACCGGCTCCCAGCCGCCCTCTGCATCATTCCAGCGAGCCAACTGCAGGCTGCTGGCAGCCGCGCCGGACGGCACGTTGAATTGCAGCACGAAGTCATCACCACGCGAATCATCATCCAGCGTCCAGTTGCTGTTGACCCGGCCTTCCGGCAACAAATAGGGCTGTTTGCCCAGCTCGCTGCCATCTCCGTAGCTGCCGGCGAAACCGGTGTCGACGGCCAGGCTCTTCTGCGCCCCACGCGCACCGTTGTAGGTGCCATCCTGGCCCTGAATTCCGCTGACCAGCAGAACCGCACTTTTTGCTCCCTCACGCGCGGCTACCCAGCTGAGCGATACCTGCTTTTTGAGGTCGATGGTTGTCTGGCGGATTTCCACTTCTTCGTCTTCCGTGCCCGCGTTGATCAGGCGCACGCGCTGGCTGTTGTTCAGGTTCGGGTTATAGCTGGCATGGGGAATATGTAGCCAGCGGTAGTAGCGAGCGGCAAGTGCAGAGTTGCTCTGCGCGGTTGAGACACCTGGCTCGACGCTGGTGGTACGGGTGCGGGTGTCGTAGCGATTGAATATACGGTTCTCGCCATCCAGAATCCGCGCTGCCTCTCCCGATCCGGCCACACACAGACTGGTGCGGTAACTTTTGTCATGGGTCATGTTCAACTGATTGCCGGCGGGGATGCTCGCCGGAAACACGATCTTGTCGCAACGCTCGGCGGAGCGGGTAAAGCGGTCGATCAGCTTCCAGTCCGGCGTTGCCAGCTCGCGCATGCCATCTTCGTTGCTGCGAATCGTGTGGCTTTCGTAGTAGGAGCGATAATCGACCAGTGTGCCATTGAACGTCAGAATCGAGGCGTTGACGTCGAGAGTGCCATCGACACTGCCGTCGTTGATTTTGGTCATGACCACCTGCTGGATCAGTTCGCTCTCTCCATAGCGGCTGTCGTAGCCCTTGTAGGACGCGTTACCGCTGACCAGTTCGGTGTAGTGTCCACCGTAGTAGCCCGAAATCAGACTGCGAAGGTACTGATGCTCATGACCGGCGACATAGATGACGTCATTATCGGCAAACAACTGGCGATAATCCTCGTGCACCAGCAGAAACTGCTGATCCCCGGCGGAGGTGTCATAGGCTTCTACCGCACACTCGCGGATGTTGCCGTAACGGCTGCCGACCATGGTGTTATGGGAAGACACGATGATGTGATCAACCTGATCACGGTAGGTTTCGATCATCTCCCGAACAAAGTCATAGGCGAACGGAATCTGTCCGTACGAAACCGTGACAATAAGCACGTTGTCCCGCACCAGGGCATAGTTCTTGTCTGTCTGACCGGCCATCTGAATGGCGTCGTCCGGAATCAGGTCACTGACGTTGTCATACCAGTCCTGATCAGTGCCCTTGATATCGTGGTTGCCCTGCAACGGTAGCATGACGAAGTCATCCCGGTAATCGTCGACAACACTGCGCCACTGGGCATACTCGGCAGGAGTGGCCTCCTCAGACAGATCACCGACAATCAGCAGCAGGTCGACGTCCTGCTCACGGTAAAACTCCATCAACGCGCGCATCGGCATCACCGACGCATTCTGACCTCCGCCCTGGGTATCGGGAATGATCCCGACCCGCAGGGTCGGTGCCTCCGGCGCAACCGGCGGCCCTCCAGCATCGCTGCTGCTACTGCTTTCCGACGAAAGGCAGCCGGTCAACAGACCTGCCGCCAGTAAACAAACCAATCCTGTACGAATAAACATGGCGCATCCTTAACGAACCATATGAGTGAGTCGCAAAGGCTACCGATGCGCTGTGAAAGCCCCGAGACAGAGCGGTTACACTCTGATCACAAGAATGTTGCATGGAGCAGCGGAGTTACCGCACGAAGCGATAGAAGAGGTTGGGCTCGCTGACGACAAACAGCTCGCCGCGGCTATCCAGCACCACGCCTTCCGGCTGTGGGATGTCGGCATCAAGGCCGCCACCAGCCCGCAGGCTGCGGCGGTCGAGAAGCGCCCCGTCAGAGCCCAGTTCAAACACCACCTGCGACTCATCACTGAGCAGCAACAGGTGGCCGCTGTCAGGCTCGACGGTGATGGCGGAAAGGTCTTTTGACACACCGGCGGCATCGACCCAGGCACTCAGATCCCGGATATCGAGTTGCAGATTTCCAGCCAGGGTGGGACGCAGGCCGCTGATGCGGTAGAGCTGCTGGGCGTCACGTTCCTTGACCACGTAAATCAGATCACGCCGGTGGTCGTAAGCGGCACCTTCAAAACCCTTGTTGTCATCCGACAAGGCCAGTCCCAGCGTCAGTTGCCGCGCCTGATCACGCCTGATCGGGGCAGGATGCGCGGGAAGACGGACCACATTCAACCGCTGCACCCGCTCTTCAACAATCAACAGCAGCCCGTCGCCCAGCCAGGCCAGATCTTCCGGGTCCTCGAAGCCGATCAGTGGATAGAGGCCAAGCAGCCGGCCCTGTCGGTCAAGGGCCAGTACCTGAACAGGGCCCGCGTTGGTGATCGCCAGCAGCCGGTCGTTATCGGCATCGTGGGTGATGCCGGACAGGTCATTGCCGATGCCGGCAATGACCTGTGCCTGATGCTTCACCCGGTAATCCGCAAGCCCGAACACGCCGCGCCCGTCGCTGATCGCCGCACCGCTGAAGCGGAATCCGGTCAACTCGACCAGCGTGTATCGCCACGCAAAGACTGCCGCCATCACACTCGCGGCAAGCAGCAGTAACAGCAGGCGTTGCGGCCAGCGTCTGCGCCTGAGCGGCCCGCCCCATTCAAGCGTGCCCGACATGGGGACGCCCCTTGCTGTTATGCCGCTTCATCCAACCTGCTCCTGTTCGCTGTCGGACCGATACTAGGCGACAGCGGTGACAGGGCAGTGACAGTGCAGTGCTGGCTAGCGGAACGGCGGCTCGTCGAAACTGCGCAGCTTGCGCGAATGCAGCGAATCGAGCTGGCTGCGCATCAGCTCCAGCGCATGAA
Source organism: Halopseudomonas sp. L-58 (assembly GCF_056859475.1). NCBI lineage: Bacteria > Pseudomonadati > Pseudomonadota > Gammaproteobacteria > Pseudomonadales > Pseudomonadaceae > Halopseudomonas > Halopseudomonas sp. L-58. Next base: position 51,714 of record NZ_JBSXON010000047.1, on the reverse strand, counting down.
TGCCGATATGCAGATGCTGGGTCACGGCGCGCTCGTAAAAGGCGCCCGCCGCGCCCGGCAGCTTGATCTCGCTGTGCAGTGGCTTGTCCGATACACACAGCAAGGTGCCGTAGGGCACCCGCAGACGGTAACCCTGAGCCGCGATGGTGCCGCTCTCCATGTCGACCGCAATCGCCCGCGCCAGATTGATCAGTGGCCGTTCCTGGGCCCAGCGCAGTTCCCAGTTGCGGTCGTCATAGGTCAGCACCGTGCCGGTGCGCAGACGGCGCTTGAGGTCATCGCCCTGCTCGCCCGTCACGTCGGCTGCCGCCTGCTGCAGCGCCTGTTGCACCTCGGCCAGCGCCGGCAGCGGAATGTTCGGTGGCAGCACCCGGTCGAGGATACCGTCGCGGCGCATGTAGGCATGCGCCAGCACATAGTCGCCGATGGTCTGCGACTGACGCAGGCCGCCACAGTGGCCGATCATCAGCCAGCAGTGCGGCCGCAGCACGGCCAGATGGTCGGTGATGTTCTTGGCGTTGGACGGGCCCACGCCGATATTGACCAGGGTGATGCCTTCGCTTGGGCTATTGCCCTGCAGGTGATAGGCCGGCATCTGGAACCGGTGCCAGACCACCGACTCGATGATCGCCTGCATCTCACCTTCGGACATGCCGCGTTCAACCACCACGTTACCGGGCAGCACCATGCGCTGGAAGCGCGAGTCGGCCTGCAGCATGTTCAGCCCGTGGCGGATGAACTGATCCACGTAGCGGTGATAGTTGGTCAGCAGAATCCACGGCTGTACATGCCGCCAGTCGCTGCCGGTGTAATGCACCAGACGGCGCAGCGAAAAGTCGGTGCGGGCGGCGTCAAACAACGCCAGCGGCAGCGGGTCCTGGTTCTCCCAGTCATACAGCCCATCAGCGGTGCCATCGTTGGCGGCGGACAGGTCGGTACTCGGGAACACCCGCGCCAGCTCGGCAGCGGTCACGCCCGAGGCGCCCAGTTCGTCACCCTGCTCGACCACATACGGATAGGGAATATTGGCCTGACTCGGGCCCACTTCCACAGTGACGGTAAAGTCGGACATCAGTGGCCGCAGCTGATCCAGCAGGTAGGTACGGAAGGCGTCCGGCTGGGTCACGGTTACCGCGTAGGTGCCGGGCACCTGTACCTTGGCGTAGGCGCGCACACTGCTCGGCACTTCACCCTGGCAGTGATAGGTGAGCCGCAGCTCAGGGTAGCGGAACGCGCAGTGCGCGGCACTTGGCGGAGTGCGATCCTTGAGGTACTGCTTGAGAGCGCTGCGCAGCGCATTGGTGGCCTGCTGGTAAAGCATGGCCAGGCGGTCGACCGCCGCTTCCGCGGAATCGACCTTTACAAAATCGTCAGGACAAACTTGATTCACGAGGTGCCTCTGGGTTGTTCACGTGCCCCCATATTGCGCCCTCAGTGCGGTCTGCAACAAGCGATGGCCGCACATTCCGGCCAGTCACTCTGACAACAGCGGGCACAACCGGGCCAGCCTGCCGGACAGGGCGCGTCAAGCAGGCAAGGGCAAAAACGAGGCCAAGCTCAGCTGCCGGTCTTGTCCTTGATGACGTCGCTGGTGCCGTTGCTCTTGACCGACTCGATGCCCTTCTCGCAGCTGGCCGCCGCGGAGTACATCTGGCTGGTGCCGATCACCTGATGATTGGCCGCCTTGAGATTGAAGAAATGGCGTCCGTCCTTTGCCTCCTTGCGCTCATAGCGCCCATCCTCCGTGCAATTTTTCTGTACTGACGCGATGCCGTTCTCGGCGCTGGCGCGGGTCTTGTACAGCTCACTGGTGAGGATGGTTTCAGCGTTTCCCGCCTTGAGGACAAAGCGGAACTGCCCGTCCGTGCTGTTGCTCAATTCATACCAACCGGCCATATGAAGCACTCCTTATCCAACGTCGGTGGACTAGCTGCGCATCCGCCCGGATGCGGACGACCTGGTCAGTATAGACAGGAAATACGTACTGTCTCGCAATCGAGACCTATCAATATTGCCGAGACGGAATAACTGCCGGCGTAGACGGTTCAAGCCCCAGCGCTGCTGCCCGCTGAGCGGCACGCCAGTGCGACGGCGAGACGCCGGTCCAGCGCTTGAAGGCACGGGAAAAGCTGGCCGCTTCGCTGTAGCCCAACTGCACGGCAATGGCATCCAGCACGAGGTCACTGTCGCCCAGCAGGCGTTCAGCCAGGCGCGCGCGCACCCGCTCATCGAGCTGGCGAAAGGGTTGTCCCTCGGCCGCCAGCCGGCGATGCAGCGAACGCTCGGATATACCCAGCGCCGCCGCCACCTCGACGGCGGCGGGAGGTTCACCCGAATGGCTGATCAGCACCTGAAGAACCTGCCGCGCGAACGGCGACACCACGTCTTCAAGCCCATCACACAGTTGCCGGCACAGGGCCGCACAGGCATTGCGGGTAAGCTCGTTGGCGAGCGGCAGGGCGCTGGTCAGGTCCGCGTCCGCAATCAGTACTGCGTTACTGGCAGCACCCATTACCACCGGGCATTCGAAGTAGGTTTCGTAACACTCGGCGGTGGCAGGGCGCGACAGCGCCAGCTCCACCCGAACCGGCACAAAGGGGCGCTGCAGCAACTCACCGAAGATGCGCTTCCAGACTGCCAGCCCGCGCTCGGCAACCATATCCTGTGCATCCGGCGGCAGTACCTTGTGGTCCAGGCTCATGCGCACGCCACCGTCAAAGGGCTGCAACTGAATCGGACAGATCGACAGCGTCAGTTCACGAAACTGGGTACTGACCACCAGTGCCTCATGCAGATTGCGACAGGCCAGCATGGTGTAGCCGAGCAGCCCCAGACTGGTCAGTTGATAACGACTGCCCACCAGCAGCCCGAGACCGGGTTCCGGCGCCAGCGCCACCAGATTGCGGATCACGACCAGTTCCTGCCAGCGCTGTATCCTGGCCCCGGCACTCAGCACGCCCTCGTCCAGCCCGCTGCCCTGCAGACACGCTTCAACGGAACAGCCAAGACTGCGCGCGGTGTTCAGCAGATGGCGCACGTTGGTGGCATCACGTACTTCACGCCAGTTCATACAACCTCGTGGCAGTTATTATCATGTCATGGCAGAAATTATCATGGATAGCCACCGCGCACAGGCGCAATCTTGCCTGGCAGAACAAAAACATCAACAACAAGACAGACCACTGCAGGTGACAGCCATGCCCGAGTTCTTCTACACCACGGCGAAAAATAATCAGGCCCGCTCCAGCAACCATTTCCGCACCGTACCGGTGGCCGGCTCACTGGGTGCAGACATCTACGACATCGACCTCAACAACCTCAGTGACGCCGGACAGGCCGATCTGCGCCAGGCACTGATGGACCATGGCGTGCTGTTCATCCGCGACCAGAACCTGAGCGTCGAGCAGCTCGAAGCCGTGACGCTGCGTTTCGGCAAGTTCGGCAAGGAACCCTATGTGCAGCCGATGGCCGATCATCCGCATGTGGTGCATGTGCTCAAGGAAGCCGGCGAAGGCAGCCCATTCGTGTTCGGCGGCGCCTGGCACAGCGACTGGTCATTCCAGGAGCGGCCGCCGGCCTTCACCCTGCTGTACGGCCACGATGTGCCGGAAAGCGGCGGCGACACCCTGTTCAACAACATGTACCTGGCCTGCGAGTGGCTGTCTCCCACCCTGCGCAATCTGCTGCGCCAGCTCGACGGCATCCACACTCCCGAGTTCGGTTACGGCCCGAAGGCCGTACACAACGCCGGCATCGAGAACATGCAGATCCGCTTCGGCGAAAACGTCGATGAAGATGTCCGCACCCATCCGATGATCATTCGCCACCCGGAAACCGGCCGCGAGGTACTGTTCGCCAATCCGGCCTATACCCTCGGCATCGCCGGCATGAAGCCGGAGGAGTCACGCCCGCTGCTCGACTACCTGTTCAGCGTCGCCGCCGCCCCGGCCTTTACTTGCCGCATGCGCTGGACGCCGGGCACACTGGCGATCTGGGACAACCGCTGCGTCTGGCATCAGCCCATTTCGGACTACTTCGGCAAGCGCCGCGAGATGTTCCGCACCACGGTTGTCGGCGAAAAACCGAGCCGGGGAGAAACGGCATGAGTCATATAGAACAGGCCGCAGAGGCGCTGCTGGAAGCCCGCAGCAGCGGAATGCCGCGCGGCTCGATCGCCACCGAGTATGCCCTGACCGACCTGGCGTCCGCCTACGCGGTACAACACGCGCTGATCGCCCGCCAGCTGAACGGCGCGCGGCCGGCCGGTTACAAGCTGGGGCTGACCGACGCCCGGGCCCGAGCGGCACTCGGCGTCGCCGAACCGCTGCGCGGCGTGCTGCTGGCGGCCAACGAATATAACGACGGCGCCACCCTGCGCCACGCTGACTTTATCGCGCCGCGACTGGAGGTTGAGGTTGCGATGCGCCTGGCTCGCGATATCGAAGATCCTCTGGCCGATCGCGCCGAACTGATCGCGGCGCTCGAAGGTGTGATGCCCGCGCTGGAGGTTTGCGACTCAGCCTATGAGGGCTGGCCGAAGTCTCTGGCTGATGCGGTAGCCGACAACCTGTCCTTTGGTGCCCACGTGCTGGGCCAGTGCGTTGCAGCAGACAGCGTGCAGCTGGATGACCTGCCGGTGGCTCTGACGCTCAACGGCGAAAAGGTGGGCAGCGGAAACACCGGCAGCAGCATGGGCAACCCGTTGGATGCAGCCCTGTGGCTGATCAATCAAATGGTCACTGCCGGGCAGCACCTGCGCAACGGTGACGTCATCATGACCGGCGCGCTGGCGGGCATGCAGCCGGTTGCTGCCGGCGATCTGGCCGAAGTAGAGATGGGCACGCTGGGCAGTTTGAGCTGTCGTTTCAGCGGCTGAGCGGTGCAACGGGGGGTACGTGCTGACGTATCCCCGGACAAATCGCAGGCAAGAAAAAACCCCGCCGAGGCGAGGTTTTGCAGAAAGGATCCTGATCATCCCTAATGTGTTGTGCCTCCGAGGCACCGTCCCTGTTCCCTGTTGTTCTGGTCGCTTCCTGCGATGCTCCTAGCGCTTTTGATACTACGCAGCATCGCAGGGTGTGCCCATAGGCCAACGCCAGCACAAAGCGTAAGCAAATGCTTACATCGGGTCATCAGGCCCCGACCAGGTCGGCGGCCTGACCCGGCTCAGCCCTGGTGATAGCCGGTAACCCGCTCAACTTCTTCCTTCGAGCCGAGGAACACGGCAACCCGCTGGTGCAGGGACTCCGGCTGAATATCGAGAATACGCTGATTGCCGTTGGTCGCGGCGCCACCGGCCTGCTCGATCAGCATCGACATCGGGTTGGCCTCGTACATCAGGCGCAGTTTGCCCGGCTTCTCCGGCTCGCGGCCATCGCGCGGGTACATGAATACGCCGCCACGGGTAAGAATGCGGTGCACATCGGCGACCATGGAGGCAATCCAGCGCATGTTGTAGTTCTTGTTCAGCGGCCCCTCGACGCCTGCCAGCAGTTCGTCAACATAGCGCTTGACCGGTGCTTCCCAGTGACGCTGATTGGACATGTTGATTGCGAACTCGGCGGTACTGGTCGGCACCTTGAGATTTTCGTGAGTCAGGAAGAAGCTGCCCATCTCCCGATCCAGAGTAAAGCCCATGACGCCATCGCCCAGGGTCAGCACCAGCATGGTCTGCGGGCCATAGATGGCGTAACCGGCAGCCACCTGCTCGGTACCCGGCTGCAGGAAGGCGTGCTCATCGAGGCTGCCGGTCTGCTCGACATACTTGTCAGGGCAACGCAGCACGGAAAAGATGGTACCGACCGAGACGTTCACGTCGATATTACTGGAGCCATCCAGCGGATCGAACACCAGCAGGTAGGCACCTTTGGGATACTGCCCCGGAATCTGATAGGCATTGTCCATTTCCTCGGACGCCATGCCGGCCAGGTGGCCGCCCCACTCGTTGGCCTCCAGCAGGATTTCATTCGAGATCACATCAAGCTTTTTCTGCACTTCACCCTGGACGTTCTCGGTACCCATGCTGCCCAGCACACCACCAAGGGCACCCTTGGATACGGCATGGCTGATTTCCTTACAGGCGCGCGCCACCACCTCGATGAGGAAACGCAGGTCGGCGGGGGTATTGTGACTGCGCGTCTGTTCGATCAGGTAGCGGCTGAGAGATACACGGGACATGAGCAAGCTCCGGGGAGAGAAAAGTAAAATCGCGCACAGTTTACCCGCTCCGGCAGCGCTTCGCCTCCTGAATAGGTCCGACGACAGCAACAATGCCGCGCAGAAACGAAAAAGCCCCGCCGAAGCGGGGCCTTTCGTGGCACGATCCGAGTTAGAACTGATCAGCTGTAAGCAGATACAGTGCATCACTGCCCGCCTTGACCGACGAGGTCAGCGAGTGGATACGCGGCAACAGACGGGCGAAGTAGAAACGCGCAGTGCCCAGCTTGCTCACGTAGAACTCGTCTTCCGCCTGCTTGGCCATGGCGGTACGCGCCATCAGTGCCCACATGTAGGCATAGGCGGTGTAACCGAAGGCCTGCAGATACTCGACCGAGGCCGCGCCGATTTCATTCGGGTTACCCTTCGACTGCTCGATAACCCAGGCGGTGAGTTCGTCGAGGTTGCCGATGGCCGCTTCCAGCGGGCCGGTGAACTCGGACAGAGAAGCATCTGCACTGGCAATGAAGGCTTTGACCTCGTCGCTGAAGTGCTTGTAGAACGCCCCACCGCTGCCGACGATCTTGCGGCCCATCAGGTCCAGCGACTGGATTCCGTTGGTACCTTCGTAAATCTGGGTGATACGGCAGTCGCGGATCAGCTGTTCCTGACCCCACTCACGGATAAAGCCGTGGCCGCCGAAGATCTGCTGGCCGTGCACTGTGGTTTCCAGCCCCATGTCGGTGAGGAATGCCTTGGCAACCGGCGTCAGCAGTGCAACCAGTTCCTCGGCGCGCTTGCGGGTAGCCGCATCCTCGCTGTACTTGGCGGTATCGAGCTGCATGGCAACGTAGCTGGAGAAGGCGCGACCGCCTTCATTCAGCGCTTTCATGGTCAGCAGCATGCGACGCACGTCCGGGTGAACGATGATCGGGTCGGCAGCCTTGTCCTTGTTGACCGGGCCGGTCGGCGCACGGCTCTGCAGACGATCACGGGCGTACTCGATGGCATTCTGGTAGGAGCGCTCACCCAGCGACAGGCCCTGAATGCCTACACCCAGGCGCTCGTAGTTCATCATGGTGAACATCGCATTGAGGCCCTTGTTCGGCTCGTCGACAATCCAGCCGGTAGCGCCGTCGAAGTTCATCACACAGGTGGCAGAGGCCTTGATGCCCATCTTGTGCTCGATGGAGCCGCAGGACAGGGAGTTCCTCTCACCCAGCGAACCATCGTCATTGACCATGACCTTGGGCACCAGGAACAGCGAAATACCCTTCGGGCCAGCCGGTGCGTCAGGCAGCTTGGCCAGTACCAGGTGAATGATGTTCTCGGTCAGATCGTGTTCACCACCGGTGATGAAGATCTTGGTACCGGAAATCTTGTAGCTGCCGTCAGCCTGCGGCTCGGCCTTGGTGCGAATGATGCCGAGGTCGGTGCCGCAGTGCGGCTCGGTCAGGCACATGGAGCCTGCCCAGGTACCGGCATACATATTCGGCAGGTACTTTTCCTTCAGCTCTTCGCTGGCGTGGTTGAGGATCGACAGGCAGGCACCGGAGGTCAGCATCGGATACAGACCGAAAGACAGGTTGGCCGAGTTGACCATTTCCTCGACCTGGGCACCGATGACCTTGGGCATGCCCATGCCACCAAACTCGGGCGCCCCGCTGACACCAACCCAGCCGCCTTCGGCGTAGGTCTTGTAGGCTTCCCGGAAGCCGGCCGGCGTCGTTACGGCGCCATTGTTCCAGGAGCATCCTTCCTCGTCGCCACTGCGATTCAGCGGTGCGACCACACCACCGGTTACCTTGCCGGCTTCTTCCAGAATCGCGGCTGCGGTGTCTTCGTCAACAATCTCGGCAAGACCGGGCAGCTCGGCCCAGAGCTTGGAGATCTCGAAGACCTCGTTGAGAACGAAGCGCATGTCGCGCAGGGGAGCTTTATAGTCGGCCATGGATATCTCCTCATGATTCAGTGCCGGGATATACCGGCGCAGGCGGGAGATTGTATATCGACAACAAAAAAACCTGTAGCGTCTTTTTATGACTTTTTATTATTGATTGGTCACCATAAGCAACATCAGCAGATCAGGGTCAGACGTGCCAAGCATTACCCAAAGCCTGCACGCCAGACAATAAAAAACCCCGGCAAGCCGGGGTTTCCTGGACCAACGGATGGATCAGAACTGCTCGACAGCAATATCCATCAGAGTAGAGGCACCGGCACTCAGCGCCTCGGCGTGCGCCTGGGCGCGCGGCAGCAGACGCTGGTAGTAGAACGCCTGGGTCGCCAGCTTGCCCTTGTAGAAGTCGACCTCGGTGGTGCCGGCATCCAGCTTGGCCTGAGCGACCAGTGCCATCTTCAACCAGAAGTAGGCGTGCACAACGTAGCCGGAGAACGCCAGGTAATCAACGGACGCTGCGCCCACTTCCTCGGGGTTCTGCATCGCCTTCATACCAACGGCGGTAGTCAGCTCGCCCCACTGGGTGTTGAGCTGGGCCAGTTTCTTGGCGTACTCGCCAAAGGTGGCGTTGCCTTCCACTTCCTTGCACAGCAGGTGAACCTGCTTGGTGAAGGTTTTCAGCAACTTGCCCTGGCTACCCAGCACCTTGCGACCGAGCAGGTCGAGGGCCTGAATGCCGTTGGTGCCTTCATAGATCTGGGCGATACGGCAATCACGCACCTGCTGCTCCTGCCCCCACTCACGGATGAATCCGTGACCGCCGAAGATCTGCTGACCCAGCAGGGTCGCCTCCAGACCGGTGTCGGTCATAAAGGCTTTGCAGATCGGCGTCAGAAACGCCAGCTGGGCCTCGGCATCGGCGCGAGCTTCTTCTTCGGCGGCATAATGCGCCTGATCCAGCAGCTTGGCAGTGTGGTAAGCCAGCGCGCGGTTACCTTCGTTGAACGCTTTCATGGTCAGCAGCATGCGACGCACGTCCGGGTGAACGATGATCGGGTCAGCCGCTTTTTCCGGGGCAGCCGGGCCTTTGAGCGAACGCATCTGCAGGCGGTCCTTGGCATAGGCCAGAGCCGACTGATAGGACGCTTCACCGTGACACAGCCCCTGCATGCCGGTACCCAGACGGGCGTGGTTCATCATGGTGAACATGCAGTTCAGACCCTTGTTGATGTCGCCGATCAAAAAGCCGGTAGCATCGTCAAAGTTCATGACGCAGGTAGCGGAGGCCTTGATGCCCATTTTGTGTTCGATGGAGCCGCAGATCAGGCTGTTGCGCTCGCCCACTTCGCCGTTGGCGTCCGGCAGGAACTTGGGCACGATGAACAGCGAGATACCCTTGGTGCCAGCCGGGGCATCAGGCAACTTGGCCAGGACCAGGTGGACGATGTTTTCGGCCATGTCGTGCTCGCCGCACGAAATGAAGATCTTGGTACCGGTGACCTTGTAGGTGCCGTCAGCCTGCGGCACGGCGCGGGTCTTGATCAGGCCCAGGTCGGTGCCGCAATGCGGCTCGGTCAGACACATGGTGCCGGTCCAGGTGCCGGGGGTCAGCTTGCTCAGGTACAGGTCTTTCTGCGCCTGGGTACCGTGCGCTGCAATCGCCGCAGCACAGCCGTGGGACAGGCCCGGGTACATGCTGAACGAGTAGTTGGCCGAGGCAACCATCTCGCTGATGATCAGACCCAGCGAGGACGGCAGACCCTGTCCACCGTATTCCGGCGATGCGGTCATCGAGCCCCAGCCGTTCTCGCAGTAGGCCTGATAGGCTTCCTTGAAGCCCTTCGGAGTGGTAACCACACCATTTTCGATATGGCAGCCTTCTTCGTCCCCGCTGCGGTTGAGTGGAGACAGCACCTGGTTGGTGAACTTGGCGCCCTCTTCGAGGATCGCGCTGACCAGATCAGGGGTGGCATCTTCCAGACCATAGGCAGCATAGCTGCCGGTCATGTCCAGCAGTTCATCCATGACGAAGCGCATATCGCGCAAGGGGGCGTTATATTCAGGCATGTCGACTCTCCAGGGGGCGCCAGACAGAACTGGCAGCATGGTTTCATACAGGTGTTTGAACACTAGGGATGCCCGTCCCTGTGGTCAAGGTTTTGGCTCGTCCATTACCCCGCCTGATGGAGAGCCATAACACCGGAAGCATCCTGCTGTAGCATGGGCACTGCATCCATTGCTTCGGGAACCCGCTGTGTCCACTCTGGCCGATCTGCACTTTGACAACCGCTTCGCCGCACTGGGCGATACCTTCTCCAGCAAGGTCCTGCCCGACCCATTGCACAACCCGCGACTGGTGGTATGCAGCGAGGATGCCTTGCGGCTGCTCGATCTGGATCCGGCCGAAGCAAGAGACCCGCTGTTCATCGAGCTGTTCTCGGGCCACAAGCTGTGGAGCAGCGCCGAACCACGGGCAATGATCTATTCCGGCCACCAGTTCGGCGCCTACAACCCGCAGCTTGGCGATGGCCGCGGCCTGCTGCTGGGCGAGGCGGTAAACCAGGCCGGCGAGCATTGGGATCTGCACCTCAAGGGTGCCGGCAGCACGCCCTACTCGCGCATGGGCGACGGCCGTGCGGTACTGCGCTCGTCGATCCGCGAGTTCCTCGCCAGCGAGGCGCTGCATGCACTTGGCATCCCCAGCAGCCGCGCCCTGTGTGTGACCGTCGGCGACAACCCGGTCTACCGCGAACGGGAAGAGCGTGGCGCCATGCTGCTGCGCCTGGCGCGCTCGCATATTCGCTTCGGCCACTTCGAGTACTTTTATTACACCCGCAAACACAACGAGCTGCGCCAGTTGCTCGATTTCACCCTCGACACCTGCTACCCCGACTGCCGCAACCAGCCGGAACCCGAGCTGGCGATGTTTCGCAGTGTGCTCCAGCGCACTGCCGAGATGATCGCCCACTGGCAAGCCTGGGGTTTCTGTCACGGGGTGATGAACACCGACAATATGTCGATTCTGGGCATTACCTTCGACTTCGGCCCTTACGCCTTCCTCGACGCCTTCGATGCACGGCATGTCTGCAACCACTCCGACCACGAAGGCCGCTATGCCTTCCATCGGCAGCCGATGATCGCGCAGTGGAATCTCGCCTGTCTGGCTCAGGCGCTGACGCCGTTTATTGCGGTCGATACGCTGAAAGCCGAGCTGGCGCAGTTCATGCCGACCTTCGAGCAGCACTATCTGACGCTGATGCGCCGACGACTCGGCTGGGGCGACGCCCACCCGGAAGACGTCGAGCAACTGGACGCACTGCTGCAACTGATGCAAACCAGTGGCGCCGATTACCACCTGACCCTGCGCAAGCTGGCCGAAGACAACCCGTTGGTGCGTGATCAGTTCATCGACCGCAGCGCTTTCGACAACTGGTATCGCGAGCACCAGCGCCGTTGCCAGGCCAGCCCGGCCGCGCGCCAGGCCGCCAACACGCTGTATGTGCTGCGCAACTATCTGGCGCAGAACGCCATCGCCGCCGCCGAACAGGATGACTTCGATGAAGTACGTCGCCTGCACCACATCCTGCGCCGGCCGTTCGAGCCACAGCCCGGTGCCGATGCCTATGCGGCGACGCCGCCGGACTGGGGCAGGCATCTGGAAATCAGCTGTTCATCCTGAGCCTCGCTTATTCCTTGCAAGCATATAAAAATCAGTTTTTGTGCTTGGACAAATATAGCGCCACCTCTTAATGTGACGCCCTGCAAGGGTCCAAGCATGGACCCGATACCTCACGAGAGAGTTCGGTACCGATGAGCTGGGATTCACTGCCACTGATTGGCGTGGCACTGCTGTTGTGCTGGGTGTTCTACGCGTTCGCACGGGAAAGGTTCAGCCCCGACGTGGTGGTCGGCATCGCCGTTGCCGTGCTGCTGGTCAGCCAATTGCTGAGCCCGGCCGAGGTAATGGGTGTGTTGTCGAACAGCGCGCCCATTACCATCGCCTGCATGTTTATTCTGTCTGCCGCGCTGGAGCGCACCGGTTGCGTTGAAACCCTGGGCAACTGGCTCGCGCGCATGGGCGGGGGCAGCCAGTGGCGCACCCTGTTCAGCCTGATGATGACCGCCCTGCTGCTGTCGACCTTTATCAACAATACCCCGGTGGTCGCGATTCTCACGCCGGTCGCCATCGCGCTGGCCACCGGAATTGGCAGCAAGCCTTCAAAAATGCTGATCCCGCTGTCCTACGCCACCATTTTTGGCGGCACCATGACCATGATCGGCACCTCGACCAACATTCTGGTCGACGGTGTAGCCCGGCAAATGGGCATGGAGCCCTTCGGCATGTTCGACATTACCCTGCCCGGCCTGATTCTGGCCGGTATCGGTATGGCCTTCGTGCTGCTGATTGGTCACCGCCTGCTGCCGGAACGCGAGAGCCTGTCGCGCCAGCTGCGCCCGGATCAGTCCCGTACGTTCATGACCGAGCTGCTGGTACCGCACGACTCGCCGGTGATTGGCCAGACCATCAGCCAGGCCAACCTGAACGGCAACAGCGGTATCCGGGTGCTGAAAATCTTCCGTGGCGACGACGAACTGTCGACCCCGCTCAACGACACCCGGCTGCTGGCCGGCGACCGGCTGGTGCTGCATGCCGGCATGCGCGACTTCGTCGAGCTGCGCCAGAACGGCCTGCTGGCGATCAACCGCCCGGACAGCTTCGAGACCATCTCGACCCGCGACGTATTGCTGGCCGAGGCCATCGTCGGCCGTAACTCACGCTACAGCCACCGTCCGATGCGCGACCTCAACCTGACTGCGCGCTACGGTATTCACGTGCTGGCAGTGCATCGCCATAACGAGAATATCCAGGACAACCTGGACGACTTCGAGCTGCAATTCGGCGACGTCATGCTGGTCGAAGGTACTCCCGCACAGATCAAGAAGTTTGCCGACAACGGCGAGCTGATCAGCCTCAACTCGGTACAGGAACGCGCCTACCGCCGCGACAAGGCGCCGATTGCCATCGCCGCCGTGCTGGCCGTGATGGTGCTGGCCGCCTTCAAGGTCATGCCGATCGAGGGGCTGGCAATGATCGCCGCCGCACTGGTAGTTGCCACCGGCTGCCTGGATACCGAGGACGCCTACAAGGCCATCGACTGGCGCATCCTGACCCTGATCTTCGGTATGCTGGCGATCAGCATCGCAATGAACAAGGTCGGCCTGGTCGACACCGTAGTCAGCCACGTCATGACCCTGGCACCGCTGCTTGGCCCGCTGTTCATGCTGTCGTTCATCTACCTGCTGACCTCGGTGCTTACCGAAGTCGTCAGCAACAACGCGGTCGCTGTACTGGTTACCCCGATTGCCATTGGTGTAGCCCAGCAACTCGGTGCCGACCCGACGCCCTTTGTGGTCGCCGTGATGTTCGCTGCCAGCGCCAGCTTCGCCACCCCGATCGGCTACCAGACCAACACCTTCGTCTACAGCGCCGGTGGCTACCGGTTCGCCGACTTTATGCGTATCGGCGTACCGCTGAACCTGATCATGTGGGCAGCCGGCTCGCTGATCATTCCGCTCGTCTGGCCGCTGTTTCCCTAGCGCGCAGGCGCGCGCGAGCTGCAAGCTGCAAGCTGCAAGGCGGATGGCCGCCCCCTGCAAGCGCAGTCAGGATGAATTGGCCTACAGGCAGTCAAACGCTTTTTAGCATTCAGGGTGCTATCCCAACCAAAAGAAAACCCGCGCGATTCAACACCGCGCGGGTTTTGCTTGTGGCTTATGGCTTGCCGCTTGCGGCTCAGCTCCCGCAAAGCGGGAGGTGACTAAAGCGAAGCGTCGAGCGCCTGCGACAGGTCGGCCAGGATGTCGTCGATATGTTCGATACCGATCGACAGGCGCACCATGTCACGCGGCACGCCGGCCTTGGCCAGCTCCTCGTCGTTCAGCTGACGGTGGGTAGTGGAGGCCGGGTGGCAGGCCAGTGACTTGGCGTCGCCGATATTGACCAGTCGCACCACCAGGTTGAGCGCGTCGATAAAGCGCGCGCCGGCTTCCTGCCCGCCTTTGATCCCGAACGACAGTACCGACGCCGGCTTGCCGCCCATATAGCGTTTGGCGAGGGCGTGCTCGGGGTGATCTTCCAGCCCGGCGTACTGTACCCAGGCGACCTGCGGGTGATTCTTCAGGAACGCGGCCACCGCCATCGCGTTGTCGCAGTGGCGCTCCATGCGCAGCGCCAGCGTTTCCAGCCCCTGCAGGATCATGAAGGCGTTGAACGGCGACAGCGCCGCGCCCATGTTGCGCAGCGGCACAACGCGGCAGCGACCAATGAAGGCGGCCGGGCCGAAGGCCTCGGTATAGACCACGCCGTGATAGGACGGGTCGGCGGTATTGAGCAGCGGGAAACGTTCCGCGTTCTCGGCCCACGGGAAACAGCCACCATCGACAACGATGCCGCCCAGAGTGGTACCGTGACCACCCATGTATTTGGTCAGCGAGTGGACCACGATGTCCGCGCCGTGCTCAAACGGGCGGCACAGTGCCGGTGTGGCCACGGTGTTATCGACGATCAGCGGGACGCCGTGGCGGTGAGCCGCGTCGGCCAGCGCCTGAATGTCGATGACGTTACCGGACGGGTTGCCGATGGATTCGCAGAACACCGCCTTGGTGCGCGCGTCGATCAGGCTTTCCAGTGCGGCGATGTCGTCGTGGGCGGCAAAGCGGGTCTCGATGCCCTGACGCGGCAGAGTGTGGGCAAACAGGTTGTAGGTGCCGCCATACAGCTTGGCCACCGACACGATATTGTCGCCGGCTTCGGCCAGCGTCTGGATCGCATAGGTAATCGCGGCCATACCGGAGGCCACCGCCAGCGCACCCACGCCGCCCTCGAGCGCGGCAACCCGCTGCTCCAGCACATCGTTGGTCGGGTTCATGATGCGGCTGTAGATGTTGCCAGGCACCTTCAGGTCGAACAGGTCGGCACCGTGCTGGGTGTTGTCAAAGGAGTACGAGGTGGTCTGATAGATCGGCACGGCCACCGCGTGGGTGTTCGGGTCTGGGGTATAGCCGGCGTGAATGGCGAGCGTTTCAAGCTTCATTGCGCTGTCCTTGTTATCGAGTTGTTCAAGCCCAGCGCCGAGCATGCAGAAGGAAGCCCGGACGGTCAATCCGGACAGACGTGACTTATTGACTCTCGATGTGGTCGTGCAGCGCCATAAACTGCTGGGTCAGCTTGTGCCGACCGTCGAGGAAGATCAGCGGAGTGGCCGCCTCATGCGACTCGCGCATGCGTACCGAGCTGTTCAGATGAACCGGCAACACCGGCAACCCCTCGGCAATGAGTTCATCAAGCATCTTCTGCGGCAGCGCGGCACGCGGCTGGAACTGGTTGACGACGATACCTTCAACCGCCAGATCCTCGTTATGCTCTTCACGCACGTCTTCCAACTCGCTCAGCAGACCGTAGAGCGCCTGCCGGGAGAAGCTGTCGCAGTCGAACGGGATCAGCACGCGGTCGGCGGCAATCAGCGCCGACATGGTATAGAAGTTGAAGGCCGGCGCGGTGTCGATGTAGATGCGCTCGTAGTTGTCCTTCAGATCGTTCAGCAGCTTGCGCAGCTTCTGAATCTTGTAGCGCGACTCCAGCTTGTGCTGCAACTCGGCCAGCTCGGGGCTGGCCGGCATGAGCCAGAGGTTCTCGAAC
Organism: Halopseudomonas sp. L-58; assembly: GCF_056859475.1. Taxonomy (NCBI): domain Bacteria; kingdom Pseudomonadati; phylum Pseudomonadota; class Gammaproteobacteria; order Pseudomonadales; family Pseudomonadaceae; genus Halopseudomonas; species Halopseudomonas sp. L-58. The sequence goes on along the minus strand of NZ_JBSXON010000047.1, from coordinate 35,959 downwards.
GGTGTCTCGGTGACGAAGTGCTCGGCCTTCTTGCTGAACAGGCCGCTGGACAGGGTCTGGGCAAAGAAGTCGGCGATGGTGGTATCGACATCCGCCATGCGCTCGCCCAGCAGGTAGTGACTGGAGTTGGCCTGCGGGTCCAGGTCAATCACCAGGGTCTTGTAGCCCGCCGCGGCACTGACCGCGGCGAGGTTGCAGGCGATGCTGGATTTACCGACCCCACCCTTCTGGTTGAACACTACCCTGCGCATACGCCTTCTCCTTGTTCAGTCGCTTCCGTCGTGCGCCATCTTGGCGCAGGAACCGTCAGACCACGATAGCATTCGGATCGTGATAGATCGCTGACAATTCATGCACCGCCTCGATAAAGGCACCGGCGTGAGCCGGGTCAACCTCGGGTGTAATACCGTGGCCCAGGTTGAATACATGGCCGCTGCCCTTGCCGTAGCTGGCGAGGATGCGTGCCACCTCGGCACGAATCGCCGCCGGCTTGGCGTACAGCACCGTCGGGTCCATGTTGCCCTGCAATGCAACCTTTGCACCAACCCGCGAGCGGGCGACGCCAATATCCATGGTCCAGTCCAGACCCAGCGCGTCGGCACCAGCATCGGCGATGCTTTCCAGCCACAGGCCGCCGTTCTTGGTGAACAGGATGACCGGAATCTTGCGACCGTCATGCTCGCGAATCAGACCGGAAACGATCTTGCGCATGTAGGCCAGCGAGAACTTCTGGTAGGCGTCGGCGGAGAGGTTGCCGCCCCAGGTATCAAAAATCTGCACCGCCTGGGCGCCGGCAAGAATCTGGCCGTTCAGGTAGCTGGTGACAGACTGGGCGAGCTTGTCGAGCAGCAGGTGCATGGCCTCAGGCTGGTCGTAGAGCATGGCCTTGGTCTTGCGGAAGTCCTTGGAAGAACCGCCCTCGACCATGTAGGTCGCCAGCGTCCAGGGGCTGCCGGAGAAGCCGATCAGCGGCACCCGGCCGTTCAACTCACGGCGAATGGTGCGCACCGCATCCATCACGTATCCCAGATCGTTCTCCGGATCGGGAACCGGCAGCGCCTCGATATCGGCCAGACTGTTAATCACCTTGCGAAAGCGCGGACCTTCGCCGGTCTCAAAGTACAGGCCCTGCCCCATGGCATCCGGAATCGTCAAAATATCGGAGAACAGAATGGCCGCGTCCAGCGGGTAGCGATCCAGCGGCTGCAGGGTTACTTCGCAGGCCATCTCCGGATTCATGCACAGCCCCATGAAATCACCCGCCCGTGCACGCGAGGCGCGATACTCCGGCAGATAGCGGCCAGCCTGGCGCATCATCCACACAGGGGTGACATCCACCGGCTGACGCATCAGCGCGCGCAGGAAACGATCATTCTTGAGTTCGGTCATGGGGGCACATCCAGTCGAAAAAGTCAGCGGCCATTGTAGCGGCAATTGGCGGGAAAGATCAGGGCCAGAAACAACAAGGGCGCCCGAAGGCGCCCCTGTATGTGTGACCGGTTGTCACACGCCGAGGAAGTCGAGGATACCCTCGGCAGCCTGGCGACCTTCGAAGATCGCGGTCACCACCAGATCGGAGCCGCGCACCATGTCGCCACCGGCAAAGATCTTCGGGTTGCTGGTCTGGAACTTGTACTGACCTTGCTCGGGCGCAATCACGCGACCCTGGCTGTCAGTCTCGACGTTCTTGTCAGCAAACCAGTCGGCCGGGCTCGGACGGAAACCGAAGGCGATGACCACGGCATCGGCCGGCAGCACTTCTTCGGAACCCGGAATCGGCTCGGGACTGCGGCGACCGCGGGCGTCCGGCTCACCCAGGCGGGTTTCAACCACCTTGACGCCTTCAACCTTGTCTTCACCAACGATGGCGATAGGCTGACGGTTGAACAGGAACTTCACGCCCTCGTCCTTGGCGTTCTTCACTTCCTTGCGCGAGCCCGGCATGTTGGCTTCGTCACGGCGGTAGGCGCAGGTCACTGCGGTCGCACCCTGGCGAATGGACGTGCGGTTACAGTCCATTGCGGTATCACCACCGCCGAGCACAACAACCTTCTTGCCCTTCATATCGATAAAGTCGTCAGCGGACTTCTCGAACCCGAGGTTGCGGTTGACGTTGGCGATCAGGAAGTCCAGAGCGTCGTATACACCAGGCAGATCTTCACCCGGGAAGCCGCCCTTCATGTAGGTGTAGGTACCCATGCCCATAAAGACCGCATCGTACTCGGCCAGCAGGTCGTCGATCATGACGTCCTTGCCGATCTCGGTGTTCAGGCGGAACTCGATACCCATGCCTTCGAATACTTCGCGGCGGCGTGACAGCACGCTCTTCTCGAGTTTGAACTCGGGGATACCGAAGGTCAGCAGGCCACCGATTTCCGGGTAACGGTCGAATACCACCGGGCTGACACCGGCACGCGCCAGTACGTCGGCGCAACCCAGACCGGCCGGGCCGGCACCGATGATGGCAACGCGCTTGCCCGTCGGCACGACGCCGGACATGTCCGGGCGCCAGCCCATGGCGAAGGCGGTATCGGTAATGTACTTCTCGACCGAGCCGATGGTGACCGCGCCAAAACCGTCGTTCAGGGTGCAGGCGCCTTCACACAGACGGTCCTGCGGGCACACGCGGCCGCAGACTTCCGGCAGGGTGTTGGTCTGGTGCGACAGCTCGGCGGCTTCGAGGATGTTGCCCTCGGAGACCAGCTTCAGCCAGTTCGGAATAAAGTTGTGTACCGGGCACTTCCACTCACAGTAGGGGTTGCCACAACCGAGGCAGCGGTGCGCCTGGTCGGACGCCGCTTCCGGCTTGAACTGCTCGTGAATCTCGACGAACTGGGTCTTGCGCACGCGCAGCGGGCGCTTCTTGGGATCTTCACGACCTACATCGATAAACTGGAAGTCGTTGTTCAAACGGTCTGCCATATCTCAACCTCTAAACTGCAGCGGCGGCTTCATCACACCACTGCAAGACTCATCAGGGCCAGCGGCAGGCTGGGGCGCTCGGTGCGCGGCAGCCTGCCTGCGGCGGCTTTATTGTGGGTTCGCTCGCGTGCTGGTCAGCAGGGCCCGCAGACTTGCGGCCTTCGGTTTGACCAGCCAGAAGCGGCGGATGTAGTCGTCCAGGTTGTCCAGCACCTCGGCACCCCATGCACTGCCGGTTTCGGTGACGTACTCGGTCAGCACCTGGGTCAGGTGGCTGCGGTACATCTCCATCGCCTCGTTGCTGATGCGGTGCAACTCGACCAGCTCATGATTGAGCTTGTCGAAGAAGGTATTGTCCATATCCAGCACATAGGCAAAGCCACCGGTCATACCGGCACCGAAATTGTGGCCGGTACTGCCGAGTACGCAGACCATACCGCCGGTCATGTACTCACAGCAGTGGTCGCCAGCGCCTTCGATGACCGCGTGCGCACCGGAGTTACGCACCGCGAAGCGCTCGCCGGCCACGCCGGCTGCGAACAGCCTGCCACCGGTGGCACCGTACAGGCAGGTGTTGCCGATGATCGAGGTCTGCTCGGAGCGGAACGGGCTGCCCTTGGGCGGTACAATGGTCAGCTTGCCGCCGGTCATGCCCTTGCCGACGTAGTCGTTGGCATCGCCTTCCAGATACATGTGCAAACCACCGGCGTTCCAGACGCCGAAGCTCTGACCGGCCGTGCCCTTCATGCGGAAGGTGATCGGTGCGCTGGCCATGCCCTGGTTGCCGTGTACCTTGGCGATCTCGCCGGACACACGGGCACCGATGGAACGGTCACAGTTGGTCAGCGACAGCTCGAACTCGCCACCGGTACGACCGTCGATGGCGGCACGCGCCATCTCGACCATCTTCTCGGCAGTCAGGCCCTTGTCGAACGGCGGGTTACGCGGCGACTCGCAGAACTGCGGCTTGTCGGCCGGAACGTCCTTGCTGAACAGCAACGGTTCAAGATCCAGGTTTTGCTGCTTGGCGGTCGTGCCGGGCAGGATTTCCAGCAGATCGGTACGGCCGATCAGGTCCTGCAGACTGCGCACACCCAGCTTGGCCAGCCACTCACGGGTTTCCATGGCGACGTAGGTGAAGAAGTTCATCACCATCTGCACGGTACCGATGTAGTGGTTGTCACGCAGGTGCTGGTTCTGGGTCGCAACACCGGTCGCGCAGTTGTTCAGGTGGCAGATACGCAGGTATTTGCAGCCCAACGCGATCATCGGTGCGGTACCGAAACCAAAGCTCTCGGCACCGAGGATCGCCGCCTTGATCACGTCCAGACCGGTTTTCAGACCACCGTCGGTCTGTACCCGGACCTTGCCCCGCAGATCATTGCCGCGCAGGGTCTGATGGGCTTCGGACAGGCCCAGCTCCCAGGGCGAGCCGGCATAACGGATGGAGGTCAGCGGCGAGGCGCCGGTACCACCGTCGTACCCGGAGATGGTGATCAGGTCAGCGTAGGCCTTGGCCACACCGGCGGCGATGGTACCCACGCCCGGCTCGGATACCAGTTTGACCGACACCAGCGCCTGCGGGTTGACCTGCTTGAGGTCAAAGATCAGCTGCGACAGATCTTCAATCGAGTAGATGTCGTGGTGTGGCGGCGGTGAAATCAGCGTCACACCCGGGACTGCATAACGCAGACGGGCAATCAGCTCGTTGACCTTGCCACCCGGCAACTGGCCACCCTCACCGGGCTTGGCACCCTGGGCAACCTTGATCTGCAGCACCTCGGCGTTGACCAGGTATTCCGGGGTCACACCGAAGCGACCGGAGGCGATCTGCTTGATCTTGGAGGTACGCTCGGTACCGTAACGGGCCGGATCTTCGCCACCCTCACCGGAGTTGGAACGCGCGCCCAGACGGTTCATCGCCTCGGCGATCGCCTCGTGCGCCTCGGGAGACAGTGCCCCCAGCGAGATACCGGCAGAGTCAAAGCGCTTGAAGATCGACTCCAGCGGCTCGACGTCATCCAGGGCAATCGCCTGCTGGTCGTCGCGCACCTTGAGCAGATCACGCAGCGCCGCAACCGGGCGGCTGTTCACCAGCGCAGCGTATTCCTGATACTTGTCGTAGCTGTCGCCCTGCACCGCATCCTGCAGCGCGCGGACCACGTCCGGGTTGTAGGCATGGTATTCGCCACCAAACACGAACTTGAGCAGACCACCCTGCTGGATCGCCTTGCGCGGGTTCCAGGCTTCCTTGGCCAGCAGCACCTGCTCGGCCTGCAGGTCCTGGAAGCGGGCACCCTGAATGCGGCTGGCAACACCCTTGAAGCAGACATCAACGACTTCGTCGGCCAGGCCCACAGCTTCAAACAGCTGGGCACCACGATAGGACGCGATGGTGGAGATACCCATCTTCGACAGGATCTTCAGCAGGCCCTTGGAAATACCCTTGCGGTAGTACTTGAAGGTTTCGTACAGGTCGCCAATGACTTCGCCGGTACGGATCAGGTCACCCAGCACTTCATACGCCAGGTACGGGTAGACTGCGGTCGCACCGAAGCCAATCAGCACCGCGTAGTGATGCGGATCACGGGTGGTCGCGGTTTCAACCAGGATGTTGCACTCGCAACGCAGACCGGTAGCGGTCAGGTGGTGATGCACAGCACCGACAGCCAGCGCCGCGTGGACCGGCAGCTTGCCCTGCTCGATAGCCCGGTCGCTCAGCACGATCAGCGTCTTGCCTTCACGCACGGCGGCCTCGGCCTGGGCGGCGATATCGCGCACGGCCTCGCCAAGCGGCGTGCCTTCAGCGACGTTGAGGTCAATGACGTGGCGCGCGAAACCGGGACGCTCGTCCAGATTCATGATGGTGCGCCACTTGGCCGGAGAGATCACCGGCGAGCTGAGAATCGCGCGATTGGCGTGATCGGCAGTCTCTTCAAAGACGTTGCGCTCGGCACCCAGGCAGGTTTCAAGCGACATGACGATGGCTTCACGCAGCGGGTCGATCGCCGGATTGGTCACCTGGGCGAACTGCTGACGGAAGTAGTCATAGACCGAACGCACGCGACCGGACAGCACCGCCATCGGCGTGTCGTCGCCCATGGAGCCGACCGCTTCCTGACCGTTCTCGGCCAGCGGGCGCAGCACCTGGTCACGCTCTTCGAAGGTGACCTGGAACATCTTCATGTACTGCTTGAGACGCTCGGCCGACAGGAAATCGGAGCCGTGGTCGCGATCATCCAGCGTAGCCTGGATACGCAGCGCGTTCTCCTTCAGCCACTTGCGGTACGGATGACGGGACTTCAGACGATTAGCCACATCATCGGTGTGCAGCACTTCGCCAGTCTGAGTGTCGACAGCCAGAATCTGACCCGGACCAACACGGCCCTTACTGACGACGTCTTCGGGCTGGTAGTCCCACACGCCGATTTCCGAGGCCAGGGTGATATAGCCGTTCTTGGTGATGACATAACGCGCCGGGCGCAGACCGTTGCGGTCGAGCAGACAGACCGCGTAGCGACCTTCGGTCAGTACAATACCGGCCGGGCCGTCCCAGGCTTCCATATGCATGGAGTTGTATTCGTAGAACGCCCGCAGATCGGCATCCATGGTCTCCACGTTTTGCCACGCCGGCGGCACGACCATGCGGATGGCGCGGAACAGATCCATGCCGCCGCAGATCAGCAGCTCCAGCATGTTGTCCATGCTGGAGGAGTCGGAACCGGTGGTGTTGACCAGCGGGGCCAGGCTGTCCAGATCGGGCATCAGATCGTTGGTGAACTTGTTACGGCGCGCCTGGGCCCAGTTACGGTTGGCGGTGATGGTGTTGATTTCACCATTGTGGGCAACCAGACGGAACGGCTGCGCCAGCGGCCACTTCGGCAGGGTATTGGTTGAGAAGCGCTGGTGGAACACGCTGATCGCGGTTTCCATTCGGGCATCGCCCAGATCCGGATAGAACTTGTCCAGATCGGCCGGCATCATCAGGCCCTTGTAGGACACGACCTTGTGCGACAGGCTGCAGACATAGAAGTTGCTGTCGGCCTGCATGGCGATTTCGGCCTTGCGGCGCACGTAGAACAACTTGACGGCAAATTGCTGCTCGTCCAGGCCCTCGCCTGATACGAACACTTGCTCAATACGCGGCATGCTGCTCAGGGCCAGCGGGCCGAGAACCGACGGATCGACCGGCACTTCGCGCCAGCCCAGACCGGTCAGTCCCTGATCACTCAAGGCGTCGGCAAAAGCCTGTTTGGCAGCGGTGCTGGCAGCCTCGTCGGCACCCATGAACACCATGCCCACGGCGTACTGGTCGGGCAGTTCGACCGCCAGCGTCTCGCGGGCAACCTCGCGCAGAAAACGGTCCGGCTTCTGAATGAGCAGGCCGCAACCATCGCCGGTCTTGCCGTCGGCGTTAATGCCGCCGCGGTGGGTCATGCACGTCAGCGCTTCAATTGCCGTCTGCAGCAGGTGATGACTGGGCTGGCCTTCCATGTGGGCAATCAAACCAAAGCCACAGTTATCCTTGAACTGATCAGGCTGGTATAGACCTGCTTTCATAGGCACTCTCTCAAAAAGCTAGTAAATTCGGGCGCGTTAGACTCCAGATCACAGAGAAATCTGGCCCTGCGCCGGACAAAAGGGGAGTAATTGTACACAGCGGCATCAGCGCCCACAATTTTTTTTGGGCAAAAAATGCCGCTTGGGCGTATCCAAATGTCGTAAATAGGAAACTTTTGCCACCCCTGCCAAGCGCCCGAAGGCGCTTTACCGACACTGCCACAGGTCGAGGCGCACCCGTCAGCCTTGCACCGACGGGCTCAGGCTCAGCGCAAACCGCCCTGAATGTCCCCAATGCTGCGCGGCCAGGGCTTGCTGTCGCGCAGAACAGCAGGCAGCTCGGCAATTCCGGCCTGGGCAGCCTGGCGGGAAGGATAAATGCCCTGCGTGACCACAAACCAGGCAGCACCCTGATGCGTCGTCTCGAAATAGCCCAGATCAGAGACGCCGGCGTGCTTACCGATAAAACTGCGGGCCGCCGCCTCTGAGCGCGTACCCAGCAACTGAACCACGTACTCGGAACCCGCGCGCTGACGGTACCACTGCGCGTCATGCGTAACCGATGACGCAGCGGACGCAACAACCGGCGCCGTAACGGGAGCAGGCGCTGGCGTCGGGGCTGGCGTCGGGGCTGGCGTCGGGGCTGCAGCTGGAGCTGGAGCTGGAGCTGGAGCTGGAGCTGGAGCTGGAGCTGGAGCTGGAGCTGGAGCTGGAGCTGGAGCTGGAGCTGGAGCTGGAGCTGGAGCTGGAGCTGGAACAGGCTGTGTCGAGGAATCGGATTGCGCAACCTCCAATTCGGGCGCACGAACCGGGACAGACTCATCGCCCTCTACCAGCACCGGCGCATCAACCAGGCCAGCGGTTGACGGCGCCATTTGATTACCACCGTTTTTCTGAGCAGAAGACGAGACCGGTACCGGCGGCGCAATCGGCTCAGGTGCCTCAATTTGCGCCTCAATGACCGGCTCCGGCAACTGCAGCACCGTGCGCTCCGGCTCAACCGGGGCTCGATCCCCCATGTACCAGGCCACGGCAACACCCAGCCCAATCAGGCCAAGCGCTGCCAGCGCCTTGAAGGGTATACCGCCTGAGCTTGAAGTGCGCGCTGCCAGTGGCGCCTGCTGCATCGCCCGAAGCATAACCTGACGTCCTGCCAGATTGATCCCGCCGGGCCAGCCGCCGCTGAGCCGGTGAATCTCCTCAATCTGCTCGTCGCTGAGCAGCTCGATTCCCTGACCGGCGCCTTCCAGGCGCTGGGCGAGATAGTCGCGGGTTTCGTTAACATCCAGCGCGGCCAGACTGACAACATGAACATTGCCAGCCTCCTCACCCGCAGCGGCAGAAGCAAAACGCCCCACCGATTCGCTATCGGCAAACAGGAATACCCGCGGTGCAAAGCTGCCGGCTTCAGCGATTTCACACAACATGCTGATGGCCGACGACTCAAGCAGTTCGGCATCATCAATGACCAGATAGAGCTGAATGCCTACCAGCTCGCTTTGCTGCGCCTTTTGCAGCAGACTGGCCACATCGCGCTGTTCGGTATTGAGCGCCTGACAAAGCTGGGCCAGCAGGGCCGCCTCAGACGCGTGCTCACGCGCAGACAATACAACACACTGAACGGTATCCTTGTTACTGCTGGCAACCAGCGCCTGGCGCAACAACGTCTTGCCGGCACCCTGCGGCCCCGCTACCACCAGCACCTTGTGGCCATAACGAGCGAGATGGTGCAACTCGGCGAGAACCGGCTTTCTTTTCGGCGTAAAGAACTTGAAGCCGGGAGCCCGCGCGGCAAAGGGATCGTGACTGAGCTGGTAATGCTCCAGCAACTCGTCCGGCTGACTCACCGCACTGAAAACCTCATCAAAACCATTACTCATTGTTCACTGTCCTGCAGGCATTCACGAAGCGCCAAGACATCATAATCGGCCGTCACTTCAGCGTCGCCAATCCGGCGCAGCAGCACCAGGCGCAGCTGACCGTCGAGAACCTTTTTATCCACTGCCATCAGGCGCTCAAAGTCGGACGCCCGCATACCGGCAGGCGCACGAACCGGCAATCCAGCTGCGGCGATGACGGATTCGCCACGCTTTCGATCAACATCCGAGATCCAGCCAAGCCGCTCCGACAGGTCAAGCGCCATGACCATTCCGGCGCCCACGGCCTCTCCGTGCAGCCAGCTGCCGTAGCCCTGGTGTGCCTCAATGGCGTGGCCGAAGGTATGACCCAGATTGAGAATCGCGCGCACACCGCCTTCGCGCTCGTCAGCAGCAACAACCTCGGCCTTGATAGCACAGGAGCGCATGATCGCCTCGGTCACCAGCGTCGTATCGAGTTGACGCAAGCCGACCATGTTCCGTTCCAGCCAGCCAAGAAAGGCTTCATCCCTGATCAGGCCGTACTTGATTATCTCCGCCAGCCCGGCGCTGACCTCACGACCCGGCAGGGTCTTGAGGCTGTCAGTGTCGATAATCACCGCCTTGGGCTGATAGAAGGCGCCGATCATATTCTTGCCTGCCGGATGATTGATGCCGGTCTTGCCGCCCACAGAAGAGTCAACCTGCGACAACAGGGTGGTAGGCACCTGAATGAAATCGACACCGCGCTGGTAGGCAGACGCAGCGAAGCCCGTCATGTCACCAATTACACCACCACCAAGGGCAATGAGCGTTGTTCGGCGATCATGGCGCTCCGCCAGCAGGGCATCGAAAATCTGCTGCAGTGTTGCCCAGTTCTTGTAGGCCTCACCCGTCGGCAAGACCACCGAGGTTACCTTGTAGTCACTGAGCACCTGCTGCAGAGACTCAAGATATAGCGGCGCGACGGTATCATCGGTGACGATGCACACCTGCCGACCGCCGATATGACGAGCGAACATCTCAGCCTGGGCCATCAGACCCGAGCCGATATAAATTGGATAACTGCGATCACCTAGATCGACATTCAGAACCTGCATCAATGCACTCCCCATTCAGCTGGCACAGGATACAACAGTCGCGGGAAGCTGCGATACGGGAGGGAGGAGAAGCAAAAGCTGTAAAACTCAGGCTTCCTGCAGCTTGGCCAGAATGGCGTTAACAACCACCTTGGGGCCGCGTTGATCCGTTTCGATGATCAGATCGGCAATTTCCCGATAGAGCGGATCTCGCTTGGCCATCAGGTCACGCAGCACCGCCTCGGGATCGGCGGTTTGCAGCAGAGGGCGCTGACGATCCTTGGCCGTCCGTTGCAGCTGCTGCTCGACACTGGTGCACAGGTAGACGACCAGACCACCGGATTTAAGCGCAGCACGATTGGCCGGGCGCATGACAACGCCACCGCCGGTCGCCAGCACGATTCCGTCCTCATGGACCAGCTCGGCAATCATCGCCTCCTCACGCTGGCGAAACCCCTCCTCGCCCTCAACATCGAAGATCCAGGGGATATCGGCACCAGTGCGCACCTCGATCTCTCGATCGGAGTCCTTGAAGGGGTATTTGAGCTCTTTGGCAAGCAAACGCCCGATGGTGCTTTTTCCAGCACCCATCGGGCCTATCAGAAAGACGTTACGCAAGAAGATTACCTGGCCAGCGTGATGGCACCGTTGTTGATGATCCGCGGCGTCAGGAAAATCAGCAGCTCGGTCTTGCTCTCTGCCGTTACGTCACGACGGAACATCCGACCGAGCAACGGCAGATCACCAAGGAAAGGTACCTTTTCCTGAGCACTGGAGGTCTCGCTCTGGAATACGCCACCGATCACGATAGTTTCACCGTCGGCAACCAGGATATTGGCATTGACCTCATTCTTGCGAATGCTCGGCACCCCATTCACCTGGTTGGAGAAGTCCGGCTCATCCTTGGTCACGATAACTTCCATGATCACCTGGTTGTCCGGAGTGATCTGGGGGGTCACTTCCAGCGACAGCACTGCATCGGCAAAGGACGTCGTGGTTGCACCGCTGGAGCTGGCTTGCTGATACGGAATTTCCGAACCTTTCAGGATCTTTGCCGTTTCCTTGTCGGAGGTCACCACTTTCGGCTGGGAAATCACCTCACCGTTACCGGTGCTCTCCATCGCGGACAGTTGCAGATCCAGAATGGTGTTGTCGGTAATAAAGCCGATGCCGATCCCCGAGGTGGAGCCCACTACGCCCATATCGACGAACGGCGAGTTTGCCGGGCGCTCCGGTACACCGTAATAGCCACCAGAGGTAGTATCCGGGGGCAGAAAGTCCGGCGCGTCAACGATGTCGGTCTGGCCGTCCTTACCGAAAGCGGAGAAGTTGCCACCCAGATTGAACGCGCCACCCCAGCGCACGCCCAGCGCCTTGTCGAAGCCGACGTTGGCCTCAACAATCCGGGCTTCGATCATGACCTGACGAACCGGAATGTCCAGCTGAGTCACGATGCGGCGCAGCTCGTCCAGCTTTTGCTGGGTTTCCAGCGCGATGATGCTGTTGGTACGCTCATCAACCGTCAGCGACCCCCTTTGAGAGTCGGCGTCAGCTGCCGTCACTGAGGCAAACAGCTTGGCAATATCCGCCGCCTTGGCGTAATTGACCTGAATCAGCTCGCGACGCAGCGGTGCCAGCTCGGCAATCTGCTTCTGCGCCTCCAGCTCCTGACGCTCGCGTGCAGCGATCTCGTCTGCCGGCGCTACCAGCAACACATTACCCACCTGACGCTTATCCAGACCTTTGGTCTTGAGCACCAGATCCAGCGCCTGATCCCATGGCACGTTCTGCAGGCGCAGCGTGATGCTGCCCTGAACGGTATCGCTGGCTACCAGGTTCAGGTCGGTGAAGTCGGCAATCAACTGCAGCACCGAGCGCACTTCGATATCCTGGAAGTTCAGCGACAGCTTCTCACCGGTATAGGTGAACGCATCAGCACGACGCTGCTCCACCTCGGCACGGGTCAGCGGCTTGAAGCTGACGGTCAGGCGATTGTCAGCCTGATACACCAGATGCTCGTAATAGCCGGTCGGCTCAATCACGATAGACGCATTGTCGCCGCTGCCACTGGCATTAACGAAGTTCACCGGCGTGGCGAAGTCCTTGACGTCCAGCTGAACACGCAGCTCGTCAGGCAGGCGGGTATTTGGGAAGTTGAGCTTGACGCGACCGCCCTGCTCCTCCACGTCGACCCGGATAGTCGGATCACTCAAGTCAATGACGACATTACCGGAGCCGTCACTGCCACGCTGAAAGTCCAGGCTGGTGATAGCGCGACCACTGACGACCGGACTGGATACCGCCGGCTCGTTGTCCGTGCGCCAGTTATTGTTGGTGGCCACCGGAGTGGCGGCGGCCGTGGTTGCCGGCGCTGCCGCTGCCGTTGCACCAACCATCACGTACAGGTCATTGCCTTCGGCGCGGGTGGTGTAGGGCGCCAGGCTGGTCAAATTGATGATCAGGCGGGTACGGTCACCGGCCTCAACGACGGTCACGCTCCGGGCATTACCCAGACCGAGTTCGCGGCTGCGCTCACCAAGCTTGTTCTTGACGCCTGGCAGGTCCAGCGCGATCCGCGCCGGCTGGTCGATGGTGTAACCCTTCGGCGAGCCGGTGACAGGCTCGTCGAAGCTCAGTTTGAGCTCTACCCGATCCCCCGGCAGAGAAGCGACATCCATACGTTGCAGATCAGCCGCAAGGGCCAACGGACTCAGCAGTGACATTACTGCTGCGAGCGGAAAAATTCTGGTCAGAGACATTTGCTTGCGTTCCACGCGTGACTGTTTGCAGTTCATGTTTTCTCTCCCTGGTTGTCCTACCCGCGCTCAGCAAGGCTGAGGGTGCGCGGTCGCTCCAACCACCCGCCTTCTCCGTCCGGCACGATTTCAACTACATCAACGCGATTTTCTTCGATCCCGGTGACACGTCCATGATTACGCCCGAGGTAATCGCCAATTCTGACCCGATGCACACTGCCGGCACCCGAGATGAGCGCCTGCATTCCCTCGGCGTTACTGATGGTACCGACCATCTGGAAACTCTCGATGTTGAACCCTTCAAGGAACTGCTTGACGCGGTTTTCGTCAGGCTTGATGTCCTGAGACCCTTTTTGCCGCTGCGACAGATCAATCTTGATCGGCGGCTGGAAGGGGCTGCGCAGGGACGCTGCGCTGTAGGTGAAGGCCTCATAGGGTTCAAAGCGTGGCAACGGCTCGATCTTGCCCGCAGGACGCGCGCGCACATCGTCCATGAATTTCTGCAGATCGGAAAAATCGTTACTGCCACAGCCACTGAGCGAAAACGCCGCCAGCAGCGTCAATCCGGTCATTCGCCAGGTCAAGTTCATTGCTGACCTCCGGCATCATTGTAGCGGTAGGTTTTCGCGACGATATTCATCGCCAGCAAATCAGGGTTGTTCCCGCTGACCGGTTTGATAGTGAAGTCACCGAGCGTCACGATCCGCGGCAGGCCGGCAACACCGCTGACGAAGGTCGCCAGATCATGGTAGCTGCCACGAACCACGATATTGATCGGCAGTTCAACATAGAACTGCTTGGCCTGCTCGGGACGCAGGGTGATCGACTCGAACTCCAGGCCGCTGTTCAGCCCCATCTGGGTAATGTCTTCGAGCAAACCGGGAACTTCGCTGTCCTTGGGCAGCTGCTTGAGGAGACCGCTGAAGCGCTCCTCGATTTCAGCCAGTTGCTCCTTATAGGCTTCAAGGTTCGCGGCGCGGAACGACTTGTCCTCGAACTCCTTGCGCAGAGCCACTTCCTGAGCCTGAACACGCTCCAGCCCTACTCTCAGATCCTTCAGATGGAACTGGTAGCCCGCCGCCAGCAGCGCGATGAACACCAGCACGCAGACGATGACCTTGAGCGCTCCCGGCCAGGAGCCAATATTGTTGAAGTCAAGATCGTTTAAATCGATCTTCTTCAGACTTTCCATGGATTGAGCGAAACTCATTGCTGCTGCTCTCCCTCAGCGGCACCGACTCTGGGCTCGGTTTGTTTTACGGTCAACTCAAACACGTTGGCCTGATCCAGAGCACCCGAGGTAACCGCCTTGACGGCAGTCAGATTCGGAGCGGTCAGCCAGTCAGACGCATCCAGCTGACGCATCAGATTGGACACTCGGCTGTTGGACTCTGCCCCACCCTTGATGGAAATGGCACTGCCCTTCATTCCAACATCGGTGAAATGGACTCCATCGGGCAGCGTACGCGCCAACTCATCAAAGACACGAACAATGATGGGCCGTTTGCCCTGCAGATCCTGAATAATCTTCATCCGATCCAGCAACTGGGCGCGACGCGCCTGCAACTGTTCGATTTCCTTGATACGCCGCTCAAGCTGGGCAATTTCGCTCTTGATAAAGGCATTGCGTGCGTTCTGATTCTCGATCTGCCCATTGACGTAGCGGTCAGCCAAAAACACCAGCGCCCCTGCAAACAGGACAACCAGTGCCAGAATGGTCAGAAATTCCTTTTTTCGCTCTTCCCTCAGCTGCTCGCGCCAAGGCAACAGGTTAATGCGAGCCATCAGTCAAAACTCCTCATTGCCAGACCACACGCAATCATCAGGGCGGGCGCGTCATTGCTCAGGGCAACCGCATCAACCTTGTTTGACAGGGTCATGTTTGCAAAGGGGTTGGCAACCAGAGTGGTGGTACCAATTTTCTGCTGTACCAACTGATCCAGCCCTGGAATCGAAGCGGTACCACCGGCGAGCAAGATGTAGTCGACGTCGTTGTATTGCCCGCCGGCAAAGAAGAACTGCAGCGATCGAGATACCTGCTGCACCACTGCATCCTTGAAGGGACCCAGCACCTCGACTTCGTAATCGTCGGGAAGACCGCCCTGCTTCTTGGCCAGCCCGGCCTCGTCCTGGGACAAGCCGTAACGGCGCTGAATCTCATCCGTCAGTTGCTTGCCGCCAAACAGCTGCTCGCGGGTATAAATGGTGCGACCACCACTGAGCACACTCAGGGTCATCATGGTTGCACCGATGTCGATCACCGCGATGGTCAGGTCATCGTTGCCCGCATCCAACTGCCCGATAACAAGCTCGCAGGCACGCTCCATCGCGTAAGCCTCGACCTCGACAATCTTGGCGGTCAGACCGGCAAGTGCCAGTGCGGCTTCGCGGATATCGACGTTTTCACGGCGACAGGCAGCGAGCAACACTTCTTCTCTGGCGGGATTTCGGGGGGAAACGCCCTGGACTTCGAAGTCTATGGCAACCTCGTCCAGCGGGTAGGGGATGTACTGGTCGGCTTCGATCTTGATCTGTTCTTCCATCTCGTCAGGATCAAGCCCGGCATCCATCTCGATCACCTTGGTGATCACCGCGGATCCGGCTACCGCCACTGCGGCCTGCCTGAGCGACGATTTCGATCGCGCCAGAACCTTCTCCAGCGCCTGTCCGACGCCTTCGAGTTCGACAATGTTCTTCTCCACTACCGAAGCGGGAGGGAGAGGTTCGACCGCGTAGGCCTCGACCTTGTAGCGGCCACCGGAGCGGCTGAGTTCGAGCAGCTTCACGGTGGTGGAGCTGATGTCGATGCCCAGCAGCGTATTCGCTTTTTTCTTGAAGAGCCCTAGCACAGCCAATTTCCTATCAGCATCCGACACTTACGGACGGTTTATGTTTTCCTACATTAAATAACAGGACTTGTACAAGCGCAAATGGCTAAAACAAAAAAAATACGCTTATAATGCAGACTGTTATCCCGTTCTCGTTTAGCAATCCTGCTAACGTTCTAATTAATCAGGGAATTCCGCATCCCTTATGCGATTGCTGAAGTTTCTATTCTGGTCAGTTCTTGCGCTAGTATGCGCTCCAGCCATGGTGCTCAGCGGCGTCGCGCTCTATCTGAGCCCCTCGCTGCCTGACGTCGAGACCCTTCGAGACGTCGAACTGCAGACTCCGTTGCGGATATATAGCACAGATAATCGACTGATTGCAGAGTTCGGCGAAATGCGCCGTTTCCCGATCAGTTACGAGCAGATTCCACCGGCCTTCGTCCACGCCCTGCTTGCTGCAGAAGATGACAACTTCCTGAATCACCATGGCGTCGACCCAATGGGCCTGCTGCGCGCTGCCGCAGAGCTTGCGCAGACCGGTCACATCCAGACCGGCGGCAGCACAATCACCATGCAGGTCGCCAAGAATTACTTCCTGTCGAGCAAGCGCGTGTTCTCGCGCAAGCTGAACGAAATCCTGCTGGCTCTGCAAATCGAGCGCAATCTCAGCAAGCAGGAGATTTTCGAGTTATATGTGAACAAGATCTACCTTGGCAACCGCGCCTACGGGATCGAAGCCGCCGCGCAGGTGTATTACGGCAAATCCATTAATGAGTTACCCCTGGCGGATCTGGCCATGATCGCCGGCCTGCCAAAGGCGCCTTCGCGCTACAACCCGATTGCCAACCCGGAACGCACCAAGGTGCGTCGAGACTGGATTCTCGACCGCATGCTGACGCTTGGCTATATCGACGAAGCGAGTTATCGAGAAGCCGTTGCGACGCCAATTACCGCACGCAATCACGGCGCCAACCCTGAAATGGAAGCACCCTATATTGCCGAGATGGCCCGCCTTGAGATGGTCGAGCGCTACGGCAACGAGGCCTACACCCAAGGCTTCAACGTCTACACCACCGTCGACAGTCGACTACAGGAAATGGCCAACAGCGCCCTGCGTGACGGCCTGCAGGAGTATGACCGCCGCCACGGTTACCGTGGCCCTGAGTCGCGCAACCCCGAGATCACACTGGAGCAGGGCCTGGCCATGCTCGAAGGCTACCGCAGCATGGGCGGACTGGAGCCGGCGCTGGTTTCGGCAGTGAACAGCGACAATGTCGAGATTCGCCTGCGCCGCGAGCAGACGGGGATCATCGCCTGGGAGAACATGAACTGGGCACGCCCCTACCTCAGCGCCAACAGCATGGGGCCGCGTCCGGGCAAACCCGCCGACGTGCTCAAACCGGGTGACATCATCCGGGTCAGCCGCCTCGAAGGTGACCAGTTCCGCCTGGCGCAAATCCCGCAGGCGCAGAGCGCACTGGTGGTGCTGGGCCCGCAGGACGGCGCAATCAAGGCACTGATCGGCGGTTTCTCGTTCCTGCAGAGCAACTATAACCGGGTTACCCAGGCACGCCGGCAGCCCGGCTCCAGTTTCAAGCCATTCCTGTACTGCGCGGCACTGGATAACGGCTACAACCCGGCCAGCCTGGTCAACGATGCGCCGCTGATCTTTGTTGACGACTATCTGGACTCGATCTGGCGCCCGCAGAACTCGGGCGGTGATTTCCTCGGCCCGATCCGCCTGCGCGAGGCGCTGTATCGTTCTCGCAACCTGGTTTCCATTCGCCTGATGCAGGATCTGGGCGTCGACAAGGCACTGACCTATATCGAGCGTTTCGGCTTCAGCCGTGAGGAGCTGCCTCGCAACCTGTCTGCCTCACTCGGTACCTCCGAGCTGACGCCACTGCAGATTGCCCAGAGTTATACCGCCTTTGCCAATGGCGGCTATGCGGTCAAACCCTACCTGGTTGAGCGCATCGAAGACCGTTACGGCAATCTGATCGACTACGCTCGACCGGCGGTAACGCCCGAGCTGACCGAGGAGCAAACCGCTCGCCTGCAAAGCTATGCAGAACGCCAGGAAACCGAGACCGCAGAAGAGCCGGTCGCCGCGGAGCGCATCGTCGACGCGCGCACCATCTACCAGCTGAACAGCATGCTCCAGGACGTTGTGCGCCGCGGCACCGCCGTCCGTGCTCGGGCCCTGCAACGCAATGATCTGGCGGGCAAGACCGGAACCACCAACGACCAGAAGGATGCCTGGTTCTCCGGCTACAACCCCGATCTGGTGGCCACCGCCTGGGTCGGATTCGACCAGCCCGCGACGCTGGGGCGCCGCGAATACGGCGGTACCGCCGCGCTGCCGATCTGGATGCAGTTCATGGGCGCCGCGCTGGAAGGCGTCCCGGACCGGACCATCCCCATGCCGAGCGGGCTGGTAACGGCACGCATCGATCCCACTACCGGGCGCAGCGCGCCGCCCGGCAGCAGTGATGCCTTCCTGGAAATCTTCAAGCAGGAAGAGGCGCCGCCGCCCTACAGCGAATTGGAAATGGGTGGCTATAACAATGGCGACGGCAGCGTCTCACCGCTAGAGCTGTTCTGAGCCAACGCATGGACCTGGCGCCGCAACCAGCGGTTGACCGGGTCATGCTCCATGCCCTTGTGCCAGTAAAGCGTCAGACCAATCTCCGGTAGTGGTAACGGCATGTTCAGCAGCCGGTTGCCCAGCGGCCGGTTGATCAACTCGGCATGACGCCGCGACATGGTCAGCAGCAAGGGCGTCTGCGCCACCACCAGGCTCGCTGCCTGATAACTCTGGCACTGCTGCACCACATTGCGCATCAGCCCCAGATGCCCCAGTGCCAGATCCTCGTAGGACAGCCCACGCCGCCAGGACGCCACCGCGATATGCTCGGCGGCCATATAGCTGTCGGCCGTCAGCTCGCCCTCAAACTGCGGCCCGGCCACCACGCAGAGCGGCTCCTTGACCAGTTGCATCTGCCGCAGACTGGCGTCCGCCGGTCGCGCGATCTGCACAGCGAGGTCAATCCGTCCCGCGGCTAATTCCAGCTTCAGCTCAGACCAGCGCACACCCACGGTGCGCACCCGGCTGCGCGGCGCCAATTCACGCAACCGGGTCAGCAGCGGCGGAATCAGCACCGGCTCCAGTTGCTCCGGCAGGCTGATGGTGAAGGTGCGTGCATCCTCCTGCGGATCAAACTGCTGCAGATAGCCGAGGCTCTGCTGCAGCCGACTCAGACTATCGATAATCCCGGGCGCCAGCCGCATTGCCGCGGCGGTCGGGGTCACGCCCCTGCCCTCACGCACGAACAGCGGGTCGGAAAAGTGCTCTCGCAGCCGTGCCAGCGAGTGGCTGACCGCGGACTGGCTGACATGCAGCACCGCCGCCGCACGGGTCAGGTTGCGCTCGCGGTAAACCACCTCGAATACCCGAAACAGATTGAGATCAATCCGGGCCAATGATGGGGAATCATTCTTTTCACTCATCAACAAACACCTGCGCCATGGGCTATAGGCCCGAGATTACGCGCCTGCAGCCAAACCATGAATAGCAATCATGGTTCTGAATGAATATTGATCGCTTCTTATCCGCCTCGACAGCTCCTAAGCTTGAGCGATAACAACAGCAAGAGGCACGGACATGCACGAGCAGGACTATCTCGATACCCTCAAGGCGATTCAGGCCAAGGTCTGGCCGGCAGGCAAACCGACCAACCCCGTCTACCCACAGGGTGAACGACCGCTGACCGAATATCTCGCCCACTGGGCGCGCACCGCGCCGGACCGGGTTGCCGTGCATTTCTATGGTCACCAACTGACCTACGCCGAGCTGGATGACCTGAGCAACCGTTGCGCCGCCCTGTTGCAGGCCCAAGGTATCAAGCCGGGAGACCGGGTCGCGGTGTTCATGCCCAACTGCCCGCAGCTGCATATCGCTTTCTACGGCATTCTCAAGATGGGCGCGATCCACGCCCCGGTCAGCCCGATGGCCAAGGGCATGGAGCTGAGCTATCAGCTCGACGACTGTGGCGCCCGCGCCATCATCTGCTTCGACCAGTTGCTGCCGGTGGTACGAGAGATTCGCGAGCAGACCGCGCTGGAGCAGGTGTTCTCCACCAGCTTGTCCGAACTCTGCCCGGCCCAGCCGCCGATTCCGGTACCGGACCTGCTGCAGGCACCCAAACTGCCCGTCACCGACAGCATCGACCTGATGCCCGCACTGGCTGCCACAGATCCCGCTCCGCAGAACCTGCCCAGGCTGAATCTGGACGACACCGCCGCGCTCAACTACACCGGCGGCACCACCGGTCTGCCGAAGGGCTGCATTCATACCCACGGCGACATGCTCTACACCTGCGCCAGCTTTGTTCCGGTCGCCATGGGCTTTGACGAGGAGCGCATCGGCCTGAACTTCATGCCGGAATTCTGGATCGCCGGCGAGAACTCCGGCCTGCTGTTCCCCGTTTTCGCCGGCACCACGCTGGTGTTGCTGGCCCGCTGGGACGCGCTGACCTTTATGAGCGCCGTTCAGCACTATCGGGTTACCCAGACCGGTCTACTGGTCGACAGCGCCTCCGAGGTGCTCGATCACCCGCAGGTCAGCGAGTTCGACTTCAGCTCGCTCGAAACCACCAGCTGCGTCTCCTTTATCAAGAAGCTGACCCCGGAATACCGCCGCCGCTGGCGCGAGCTGACCGGCTGCACCCTGTTCGAAACCAGCTTCGGCATGACCGAAACCCACACCTGCGACACCTTTACCGCCGGCCTGCAGGACGATGACTTCGATCTGAAATCCGAGCCCACCTTCGTCGGCCTGCCGGTGCCCGGCACCGAGTTCAAGGTCTGCGACTTCGAGACCGGCGCGCTGCTGCCGCTGGGCAGCGAAGGCGAGCTGTGCCTGCGCAGTCCGTCGCTGCTCAAGGGCTACTGGAACAAACCCGACGCCAGCGCAGAAGCACTGCGCGACGGCGGCTGGCTGCATACCGGCGACAGCGGCGTGATAACCGAGCAGGGTTTTATCCGCTACCTCGGCCGGCGCAAGGAGATGCTCAAGGTCAATGGCATGAGCGTGTTTCCCAGCGAACTGGAAGCCATGCTCGGCCAGCACCCGGACATTCTCGCCTCAGCGGTCATCGGCAAGCCCGACCCGCAGCGCGGCCAGACGCCCCTTGCCTTCATCATCACCAAGCCCGGCAGCCACGCCAGCGCCGAGTCCCTGCGCGACTGGTGCAAACAGGCGATGGCGATCTACAAGGTGCCGGAGATTCGGCTGGTCGATACACTGCCGATGACCGCGACCGGCAAGGTCAAGAAACAGGAACTACAGGACTGGATCAACTAACCCATGGCATTCAACCGCATTCTCATCGCCAACCGTGGCGAAATCGCCATTCGTCTGGCCCGCGCCATCGCCGACTGTGACGCCACCAGCGTTGCCGTCTACGCCGAAGATGACGCCCAGTCACTGCACGTGCGCAGCGCCGATCAGGCTGTCGCCCTGCAGGGCCAGGGCGTTGCCGCCTATCTGGACGCCGCCCAGCTGATTCGCATCGCCAAGGAGCAAGACTGCGATGCGATCCACCCCGGTTACGGTTTCCTCAGCGAGAACGCCGACTTCGCCCGCGCATGCCAGCAGGCCGGCATCACCTTTATCGGCCCCGCGCCTGAGGTGCTCGACACCTTTGGCGACAAGGCCAGTGCGCGTCGACTGGCGCAGCAGCAGGGTGTGCCGCTGACACAGGGCACCAACGAGCCGACCACGCTGGAGCAGGCCCGCGACTTTATGCAGTCGCTGGGCGAGGGCGCCGCGGTGATGCTCAAGGCCCTGGCCGGCGGCGGCGGGCGCGGCATGCGCGCGGTTCATGATCTTGCCGAGCTGGACGACGCCTTCGCCCGCTGCAGTTCGGAGGCCACCGCCGCCTTTGGCCGTGGCGATCTGTATGTCGAACGGCTGATTCGCCGCGCCCGTCATATCGAGGTGCAGATCATTGGCGACGGCACTGAGGTTGCCCACGTCTGGGAGCGCGACTGCACCCTGCAGCGCCGCAACCAGAAGCTGCTGGAAGTGGCTCCGGCGCCAAGCCTTGATCCGGCGGTGCGCGAGCAACTGCACGCCGCCGCCTGCACCCTGACCCGCGCGGTTGGCTACCGCGGCCTGTGCACCGTCGAGTTTCTGCTTGATGAAGAACGCGGCGATTTTGTCTTTATGGAAGCCAACCCGCGCATTCAGGTCGAACACACGGTAACCGAAGCGGTGACCGGCCTGGATCTGGCGGTAACGCAGATTCAGCTCGCCGCCGGCAAGACGCTGGCCGAACTGGGCCTGACCCAAGCCGACATTCCCGCCGCCCGAGGCTTTGCCGTGCAGCTGCGCATCAATCTGGAAAGCATGGCCGCCGACGGCAGCACCCGACCAGCCGGTGGCACACTCAGCGCCTATCAGCCACCGAGCGGCCCGGGCATCCGCGTCGACGGTTACGGCTACGCCGGCTACACCACCAGCCCGCGCTACGACTCGCTGCTGGCCAAGCTGATCGTGCACGCAAACGGTGACTACCCGAACACCCTGCGCCGCGCCTACCGCGCGCTGTGCGAATTCCGTCTGGAAGGCGCCGCCAGCAACCTGCATCTGCTGCAGAACCTGCTGCAGCACCCGCAGGTACAAAGCAACTCGGTATCCACTGCCTTCATCGAAGCCGAGGCCGCCAGCCTGACAGCCGCCCACGCCAGCGCCCACCCGCACCGTTTCTTCCAAGGCAGCGCAAGTAGCGCCGCCGCCAGCAGCGCGCAGACCGACGCCCCGGCCGGCACCGAGCCACTGAACGCGCCGGTACAGGGCGTGCTGGTCAGCCTGGATGTACAGGTTGGCGACAGCGTCGCCGTCGGCCAGCAGGTCGCGATCATGGAAGCCATGAAGATGGAATTCGTGGTCAAGGCGACTCAGAGCGGCATCGTCCGCGCGTTGGCCGCCAGCCCCGGCGATAGCCTGTTCGAGGGTAGCGCCCTGCTCTATCTGGAGCCGGCCGAGGTCGCGGGCAACGCCCAGCAGGACGAAGAGACCGTCGCCATCGACCATATCCGCGCCGACCTGCAGGAAGTGCTGGAGCGCCGCGCCGAGCTGACCGACGAGCGCCGCCCGGAGGCCGTCGCCAAGCGCCGCAAGACCGGCCAGCGCACCGCCCGCGAGAACCTCGCCGACCTGCTCGACGACGGCAGCTTTATCGAGTACGGCGGCTTTGCCCTCGCCGCCCAGCGTTCACGCCGCACGCACGAAGAGCTGCTGAAGATGAGCCCGGCCGACGGCCTGATCAACGGCATCGGTACCGTCAACGCCGACAAGTTCGGCGAACACGCCGCCCGCTGCATGGCGCTGTCCTATGACTACACGGTGTTCGCCGGCACCCAGGGCGTCACCAACCACAAGAAGACCGACCGCATGCTCGAGCTGGCCGAGCAGTGGAAGCTGCCGCTGGTGTTCTTCACCGAAGGCGGCGGCGGCCGCCCCGGCGATATCGACAAGGTCGGCGTGGCCGGGCTGGACTGCACCACCTTCATGCGCATGGCGCGGCTGTCCGGCATGGTGCCCACCGTCGGCATCGTTTCCGGGCGCTGCTTCGCCGGTAACGCCGCGCTGCTGGGCTGTTGCGACGTGATTATCGCCACCGAGAACGCCACCATCGGCATGGCCGGGCCGGCGATGATCGAAGGCGGCGGTCTGGGCCGCTTTACCCCGGAGCAGGTTGGCCCGACCAGTATGCAGAGTCCGAACGGGGTAATCGACGTGCGGGTGCGCGATGAGGCTGAAGCCACCGCAGTGGCCAAACAGTACCTGTCCTACTTCCAGGGTGATCTGACGGACTGGGAAGCGGCGGACCAGCGCGAGCTGCGTCACCTGATTCCGGAAAACCGCCTGCGCGTGTATGACATCCGCAAGGTCATCGAAACCCTGGCCGACCGCGATTCGGTGCTGGAACTGCGCCGCGAGTTCGCGCCGGGGCTGATCACAGCGCTGATCCGTATCGAGGGCCGCGCCTTCGGCCTGATCGCCAACAACCCGATGCATCTCGGTGGCGCCATTGATGCCGTCTCCGGTGACAAGGCGGCGCGCTTCATGCAGCTGTGTCAGGCCCACGGCTTACCGATGGTTTCGCTGTGCGACACCCCCGGCTTTATGGTCGGCCCGGACGCCGAGCAGCAGGGCACCGTGCGCCACGTCTCGCGCATGTTCGTCACCGCCGCCAGCCTGAGCATCCCGTTCTTCACCGTGGTGCTGCGCAAGGGCTACGGCCTGGGCGCGCAGGCAATGGCGGCGGGCAGCTTCCACGCACCGATGTTCACCATCGGCTGGCCAAGCAGCGAATTTGGTGCGATGGGTCTGGAAGGCGCGGTGCGTCTGGGCTACTCGAAGGAACTGGCCGCCATAGAGAACGAGGGCGAGCGCCAGGCGACCTTCGAGAAACTGGTCGCCGAGCTGTACCAGCGCGGCAAGGGCATCAGCATGGCCAGCTTCCTCGAGATCGACGCCGTAATCGACCCGCTGGAAACCCGCGACTGGCTGATGCGTGGCCTGCACTCGGCTCCGGACGAGGCGCTGAAGAAGGGCACACGTCCGTTCGTCGACACCTGGTAATCAGCCAATACGCAGGTGGCGAGCCTCCGGAACCGCCACCTGCTGATGGCTGACTATTACGATAATGCCCTGCTCGCGCCGACGCAGCAGGGACGCCAGCACCCGCTCGCGGGTATCAAAATCCAGCCCGGCAAAGGGCTCATCCAGCAGCAGTAGCGGCCGTTTGGTCAGCAGCAGACGGGCCAGGGCAATACGCCGCGCCTGCCCACCGGAGACTTTGGCACCGAACTCGCCCAGCGTGGTGTTCAGGCCATGCTTGCGCCCGCGCACCCAGTCAGCCAGCGCGACATCGTCCAGCACCTGCCAGAGTGCCTCGTCACTGGCCTCGGGATCGGCCAGACGCAGATTCTGCGCCAGCGTCATGTCGAAGATATCCAGCTGCTGCGGCAGGTAACCGATCAGCTCACGCAGATTCCAGTGCTCAAAGCCCTGCCCGTTGATCAGCCGCTCCCCCGTGAACGCCAGCGGCTCGCCCGCCAGCACCTGCAGCAGGGTGCTCTTGCCGCCGCCAGACGGCCCCTCGATCAGCAGCACGTCGCCCTGTTGCAGGGCGATGGACACGTTTTCCGGGCCATTCAGCGCGCCGGGCATTCTGGCGCTCAGGCCAGACAGCACCAGGTTAAGTGGCTGCTCAGGCAGCGCGGTTGCGGTGCCGGCAAGGTCGGTCTCGGCGGCGGTCAGCTGATTCAACCGATCCCGCGCCGCCTGGCTGAAGCCCAGCGAAATAAAGCTCGCTGCCAGCGGCAGCAGGGCTTCGGCCAGCCCCATTACCGACAGCAAGGCGGCCAGCAGCCAGGGCACCGACAACGCCCCCTGCTGCAACAGCGCATGCCCCTGCCAGAGCACCGCAAGCAACGCCAGCGCCAGGCCCAGTTGCTGCCCCAGCGCCGTCAAACTGACCAATTTCTGCTGTCGCAGGCGCTGCTGCAGCCAGGCATCATCCTGCTGCAGAAATGCCGCCTGCTGATCGTCCCAGCGCTGCCACAGCAGCAGCGAGGTCAACAGTTGCAAGCGGTCGAGCAAAAATTCGCGGCGTTGTTCGGCCAGTTCGGCATCACGGCGGGCCAGGCGCGCAGCCAGCCGACCGCCGAGCATTGGCACCACCAGCCAGGCCAACAGCAGGCCCGGCAGCGCGGCAACCGCCAGCGAGCTGTCGAGCAGCGCCAGCCAGCCAAGCACCAGCAGTGTGAGCATGGAGGCCCAGAACCAGGGCGCGACAAAGCGCAGCGGGAAGAAGTCGAGCAGATCGATATCGGCTACCAGCCGGTGCATGGCAATCGCCGAGCGCGCCGCCGGAGTGAGCCGGCGCTGCCCTGCAACGCGGGCAAACAGGCGCGTACGCAGATCCTTGAGCAGGGCCAGTGCGGCGTTGTGCGAAGCCAGCCGTTCGGCGTAGCGGCCGGCAGTACGAACGATGGCGAAGAAGCGGATGATCGCCGCCGGACGAAAGTAGTCGAAACCGTAGGCCGCGACCGTCGCCAGCCCGGCCAGCGCCGCCGCGCTGATAAACCAGCCGGAGGTGGCCAGCAGGCCGATTGCCGACAACAGCGTCACCGCGCCGAGAAACAGCGCCAGACTCCACTGCCCGAGGCGGCTGCGCAGCAGGGTCCGCAGACGAATGGGTTGCTCAGACATCGGCAGCCTCCAGGCGTTGCTCAGACTGGCCGAGCGTCACCACCCGATCAGCCCAGTCCAGTCCCTGCAGATCGTGGCTGACCAGCAGCAGTGTGCGCCCCTGGCTCAGGCGCTCCAGTAGCGCATGGATCAACTCGGCGGTGTCCGCATCCAGGTGGGCCGTCGGCTCATCCAGCAGCCAGACCGGGGTATCGCGCAGCAGCAGCCGCGCCAGCGCCAGCCGGCTCAGCTGCCCGCCCGACAGCCCAAGCCCGCGCTCCCCCAGCTCGGTCTCCAGCCCCTTGGGCAGTTGGCGAATCAGCGGCCAGAGCGCGACCTGCTCCAGCGCCGCAATCAGCTCGGCGTCAGTGGCCGCGGGCGCGGCAAGGCGCAGATTATCGGCGATGCTGCCGTGCAGGATCGGTACCTGCTGGGCCAGATAACCAACGTGCCGCAGCCAGTCGGGTCGCGACAGATCCAGCAGCGAGCGACCATTGATCAACAACTCACCCTGCCAGGGCACAAAGCCCAGCAGCGCTTCGAGCAGGCTGGACTTGCCGCTGCCGCTTGCGCCCTGCAGCACCACCCGCTCGGCCGGCTGCACACGCAGATCGAGCGGCGCCAGGCGACCCTCAATTGCCAACTGATTGCACTCGATACGCGGCGCGGCGCTGAGCGTCACCGGCTCACGCCCCGGGTGCGCCCACACCTGCTGATTGAGCAGTGGCAGCAGCTCGGTCATCGCCCCTTCGGCTTCCGCCTTGGCGTGATAATCCGCGCCGAGCTGACGCAGCGGCGCATAGAACTCCGGCGCCAGCAGCAGAATGAACAGCGCGCCCAGATAGGGAACCGGAATTTCGCCCTTGGCCCAGGGCAAAATACCGAGCAGCCCCAGCCCCAGGTAGAGCGCCACCAGCGCGATCGCCAGCGAGGAAAACAACTCCAGGACAGCACCGGAGAGAAAGGCCATACGCAGCACCCGCATGGTGCCGGCGCGGTAGTGTTCGGCGGCGGTTTCCACTTCCGCTTCGGCGGCGGGCAACGCGCCCAGATGGCGCAGCGTCCAGCTGCCGCGCAGCAGGTCACTGAAGCGCCCGCTCATCCGCGCCAGCGCAACGAACTGGCGCTGACTGGCGGAGGCCGCGGCCTTGCCCAGCAAGATCATGAACACAGGCACCAGCGGCGCAGTCAGCAGCAACAGCACCGCTGCCAGCGGACTGAACACAGCGGTGCAGATGATCAGCAACACGGGGACCAGCAACACCAGCTGACGCTGCACCCGGTAACGGCTGATATAGCCGTCCAACGCCTCGACCTGCTCCAGCAAACGGCTGCCGAGTTCCGCGTCGGCGCCCAGTTGCGCCCGCGCAGGCCCCAGCGCCGCCAGACGCTGCAGCAAGGTGCGGCGCAACTCGCCGCGGGCGCGCAGGCTGGCCAATTGGCTGGCCTGCTCACGGCCGTACTGCAGCAGCGGACGCAGGATCAGACAGAGCGCCAGCCAGGGCAGCAGACTGCTCAGTAGCTGCGTCTGCGCCTCACCCAACCCGCCCTGCTGCCAGGCCACCAGCCAGCCGGAAAACAGCTGCGCCAGCAGCCAGCACTGCCAGACAAAAAGCCCCGCCGCCGCCAACGCGAACAGCAGGGCCAGATTGAGCAGGGAAGCCTGCGGTGCCAGCAGCCGGGTCAACCAGCCGCTGGCGGTAGGCGAATCAATCTCAGTCGACTTGATCTTCTTCACCGACATAGCCATTGAGTTCCAGCCACATGGCATTGACGATGCCAAAAGCACAGGCCAGCAGTACGCCGAGAATCCAGGTGAAATACCACATAGTCTTCTCCTTCCGTTAATACATGCTGTGAGTGTTGTCGCGGATGTGCTGCTCGTTCAGACGGCCGCGCATCACGAAGTAGCCCCAGGCGGTGTAGCCGAGAATCAGCGGCACAAACACACAGGCCACACAGAACATGATGAACAGCGTGGTTTCACTGGCGGTGGCATCCCACATGGTCAGACTGTGGTTGGGCATGCTCGAGGACGGCATCACGAAGGGGAACATGCTGATGCCGGTAGTGATCAGCACCATCGCCATCGCCAGCCCGGAGCTGACAAACGCCATCGCATGCGCCCGCGCCTTGCTGAACAGTGCGCAGAGCAGGAAGCAGATCACCCCAAGCGCCGGAACAGCCCACAGCAGCGGCGCCTTACCGTAGTTGATAAACCAGGCACCGGACATGATCTCGACGGTCTTCTCGACGGTCCGGTTGCCACCGTTGGTGTCGATCACGCTGGTGACGATATAGCCATCAATGCCAACCCACAGCCAGCCCCCGGCCATGACGAATACCACCGCACAGACCAGCGCCAGCAGCGAAGAGATCGCCTCGGCACGCGCCTTGATCTGCCCCTCGGTCTTGAGCTGCAGATAGGTCGCACCGTGGTTGACGATCATCAGCAGACTCAGCACCCCGGCCAGCAGCGCAAAGGGGTTGAGCAGCGCCCAGAAGCTGCCGGTGTACTCCAGCCGCAGCAGGTCGTCGAAATGGAATGGCACGCCCTGCAGCAGGTTGCCAAAGGCCACACCGAAGATCAGTGCAGGGATCGCCGAGCCGGCGGTCAGCGCCCAGTCCCAACGGCTGCGCCACAGCTCATTATCGATCTTCGAGCGGTATTCAAATGCCAGCGGGCGCAGGAACAACGCAAACAGGGTCAGCATCATGGCGATATAGAAGCCGCTGAAGGAGGCGGCATAGACCGTTGGCCAGGCCGCAAACAGCGCGCCACCAGCGGTCACCAGCCAGACCTGGTTGCCATCCCAGTGCGGCGCGATCGAGTTGATCATCACCCGGCGTTCATCGTTGCTCTTGCCAATGATCTTCAGCAGCGAGGCAACACCCATGTCAAACCCGTCGGTGACCACAAAGCCAATCAGCAGCACTCCGATCAGCACCCACCAGATAAACCGTAACGCTTCGTAATCCATGATCAGGCCTCCTGTGCTTCGGCAGTTTCCAGGTCATAACGACCGGTGTGCAGGCTCGACGGCCCCTTGCGCGCGTATTTGGTCATCAGCCAGATCTCGATGATCACGAAAATGCTGTAGAGCACGGCGATCGAAATCAGGGTAAACAGCACATCGCCCGGGCTCAGCTGCGAGACAGCCAGGTGGGTCGGCAGGATTTCACCGATAGCCCAGGGCTGACGGCCGTACTCGGCGACGAACCAGCCCATTTCACTGGCAATCCACGGCAGCGGCAGGCTGAACACGGCAAACTTGAGCAGCCATTTGGGCTTGTCGACGGTGCGGCGCGCGCTATGCCAGAAGGCGCAGGCGAACAGCAGCAGCATCAGGAAGCCGCAGGCAACCATGACCCGGAAACTCCAGAACAGCGGCCAGACCTTCGGCACGGTCGCCTCGACCGCGTTGGCGATTTCTTCCGGCGTCGCGTTCAAAACGTCATCGGTGTAGCCACTGAGCAGCAAACCAAAGCCCAGATCAACACGCACTTCGTTGAAGCGATCAACCGTGGCAGAGGACTTGTCTCCCGCGCGGATACGCTGCATCAGGTCATAGGCTTCCTGCCCGCGGATAATGCGCTGCAGGTTCTCTTCCTTGATCTGCTGCAGGCCCTTGACCTCTTCGCTGACCGAGCGGGTCGCAATCAGGCCGAGTACCGCCGGAATCTTCAGCGCATAATCGGTGCGTTGCGTTTCCTCGTTGGGGATGCCGAACAGGGTAAAGGACGCCGGCGGCACCTGGGTTTCCCACTCGGCTTCCACCGCTGCCAGCTTGACCTGCTGCACCTCACCGACTTCGTAACCGGACTCGTCACCCAGCACGATGACCGACAGCGCGCTGGCCAGGCCAAAGGCCGAGGCAATGGCGAAGCTGCGGCGGGCGAAGGCCAGGTCGCGGCCCTTGAGCAGATAGTAGCTGGAGATCGCCAGCACGAAGATCGAACCGGTTACATAGCCGGCCGAGACAGTGTGAACGAACTTGACCTGGGCCACCGGGTTGAGCAGCACCTCGGCAAAATTGGTCAGCTCCATGCGCATGGTTTCGATGTTGAACTCCGAGCCCACCGGGTGCTGCATCCAGCCGTTGGCAACCAGAATCCACAGCGCCGACAGGTTGGTACCCAGCGCCATCAGCCAGGTCACCGCCAAATGCTTGACCTTGCTCATGCGCTCCCAGCCGAAGAAGAACAGACCGAACAGGGTCGACTCAAGGAAGAACGCCATCAGCGCTTCGATCGCCAGCGGCGCACCGAAGATATCGCCGACGTAATGGGAGTAATAGGACCAGTTGGTGCCGAACTGGAATTCCATTGCCAGGCCGGTGGTAACCCCCAGGGCGAAGTTGATACCGAACAGCTTGCCCCAGAACTGGGTCATGTCACGGTAGATGGTCTTGCCGGTCATTACATAGACCGACTCCATGATCGCCAGCAAAAAAGCCATACCCAGCGTCAGAGGGACAAACAGGAAGTGAATCATCGCCGTCAGGGCGAACTGCATTCGGGAGAGCTCTACAATATCCATCTGCGTACTCCGCTCGGAGAAGTCATCGTCAGGCCAGTTCGGCACCGCAGGCAGGCCCGGTTATCCGAGCCTGCCGACACAGTGTGCCGCAATCACCGCTCCAGCGGCGATTGGGCGAATTGACGCACAGCAAACAGAACGCAGATTAGTCCAGAATGCAGCCGCCGGCCGGCGACTTGCCTACCACATCATCCAGATGGATACCGCCAGCGGCAGCAACAGGGCCGTTGCCGTGCCCATCAGACTCATTGCCAGGGCAGCGAAGGCACCGGCCTCCTCGCCTTCCTCCAGCGCCCGAGAGGTGCCAACCGCGTGGGCGGTGAGGCCCATCGCCATGCCCCAGGCTGCAGGATGATCGACTCCGCACCAGCGCAGCAGCATCGGGCCGAAAATCGCGCCCAGTACCCCGGTAAACATCACGAATACCGCTGCCAGCGCGGCAACACCGCCGATCTGTTCAGCTACCAGCATGGCGATCGGCGAGGTCACCGACTTGGGTGCCAGCGTCATCATGATCATGTCCTCGGCGCCCAGCGCCCAGGCCAGCACGATGGCCAGAACGGTCGCAAAGGTCCCACCCACCAGCAGGCAGGTAAGCACCGGCACCAGGTAGCTGCGAATACGCTTGAGGTTCATGTACAACGGCACGGCGAGCGCCACGGTTGCCGGCCCCAGCAGCACCAGCAACGGCTGCACCGCGTCACGGTAATGCGGGTAATCCTCACCGGCCAGCCAGATCGCCAGCACCAGCACCGGGGTCGAGACCAGTACCGGGTGAAACAGCGCCAGCCGGGTGCGCTGATAGAGCGCGAGGCCGAATTGATAAGCGGCCAGTGTCACTCCAACCCAGAACAGAGGATGGCCAAGAATCGCCTGCCAGGCCTGCATCAGCGTCCCGGTCACTGGCCGGCCCTCCGATCCTGTCGCTCGATCATCTTCTGCATCAGCCAGCCGCAGAACGGCAGGCTCAGCGCCAGCGACGCCCCCAGGGTCAGCAGAATCGCGGTAGCGTCCGCCAGGATTTCTGAGCCGTAGGCCATGATACCCACCGCCGGCGGCACCAGAATCAGCGGCAGATAGGTCAGCAGCCCGCTGGCCGCCAGGCTGATCGACTCGCTCACGCCGCCACGCAGGCTCAGATAGACCACCATCAGCAGCATGCCGATGATGGGTCCGGGGAGAAATGGCAACAAGAGGACATTAAGTCCGGTACCCAGCAGCTGGAAGAACACCAGCCAGGTCATTCCACGTAAGAGCATTGATTTGAATCCAGCAGGACAGACACCCCGAAAGGGTAAACACTCCGCTGCGCAGTGCCTAGTACCGTGCGGGCTAAAACGCCCTTTTCGGGCAAATACCGACATGGATCAATGGATAATCGACAAGCGCCTGATAAGGTGCGTCACTTATTTCCCACCCCCGGATCAGTTGTCGTACCGAGGCCATGCCGATACCCCTGCGCCACCTGTGGCTGTTTTCCAGCCGTCACGCCAGCCACCGCCAGGGCCTTCGTCGCTCGGCCCTGCTGCTGGGCACCCTGTGCCTGGCAATGCTGCTGGTCGCTGTCGTGCCGCTCCCGGGGCTACTCGGCCTGGCAGGCTACCTGCCGCTGCACATGCTGCTGGAGACGCTGGCGATCGTGGTCGCTGCGATGGTGTTCGCCATCAGCTGGGCCAGTTACCGGCGACTGCGGGCCGATACCCTGCTGAGCCTGGCCTGCGGTTTTGCCGGCGTGGCGATTCTCGATTTCAGCCACATGCTGTCATTCCAGGGCATGCCCGATTTCATTACTCCGGCGGACCCGGAAAAGGCGATCTCCTTCTGGCTGGCCGCCCGGGGGATGGCCGCCGGCACCCTGCTGTGGGTAGCACTGCGCCCATGGAAAGCCTCCGGCCAACCCTTTGAACGCTGGGCCATACTCGGCCTCAGCCTGTTCGCGGTTGCCGTGGTTCACATCACCGTTTTCGGCTATCAGGAACTGCTGCCTCGTACCTTTATCGAGGGCGTGGGTCTGACCCGGTTCAAGGTGGGCTGCGAGTACCTGCTGATTGCAGTTCACCTGCTCACCGCCGTGTGTTTCTGGCGCAGCATGCGCCGCCCGCAACCCTTCAACATTGCCGCGCTGTTCTGCGCATCGCTGCTGATGGCTCTGGGCGAGCTGTGCTTCACCCTCTACGCCAGCGTTACCGACCAGTTCAACCTGCTCGGGCACCTGATCAAGGTGATTGCCTACTGGCAGCTGTATCGGGGCATCTTCGTTGAGGCGGTCGAACAGCCCTACGATCAGTTGGCCCGCTCCCGCGCCCAGCTGCAGGCCACCTTCGACGCCATTCCGGACATGCTGTTCGAGCTGGATGAACAGGAGCGCGTAGTCAACTGCCACTCTTCGGCCGACGCTCGGTTGCAGGTAGACCCGGCCAGAGTTATCGGCAAATCGGTTGCAGACCTGCTGTCTGACGACACGCTGGAGCATTGTCGGCAGACGATGGCCAGCGCCAGCGCGCAGGGCTACGCCCAGAGCCAGCCCTTCCTGTTCGAGCAGGGCAGCCTGTCAATCTGGCTGCAGTTGTCGGTATCGGCGCGACGCAGCGGTCGCCACCTGACAGGGCATATCCTGCTGGTGCGCGACGTCAGCCAACTGAAACAGCAGGAAGAACGAATTCTCCATCTGGCCCATTTCGATACACTGACCGGCCTGCCCAATCGCACCCTGTTCCGCCAGCGAGTGACGCTGTCACTGGGTCTTGCCAGACGCCATCAGCAGTCGGTGGCGTTGCTGCTGATTGACCTTGACCACTTCAAACATATCAACGATACCCTTGGACACAACGCTGGCGATCAGTTGCTGTGTGCCGTCGCCGAACGGCTGCGTCCGCATCTGCGCAGCGAGGATACCCTGTCGCGCCAGGGCGGCGACGAGTTCATCATTGCGCTACCCGACATCGACGCCGATGGTGCGATGCACATGGCCACCCGATTGCTTGAAAGCCTGACGCAACCGCTGCATTTCGACCATCACGTCACTACCACCAGCGCCTCTATCGGCATTGCCCTGTACCCGAACGACAGCGACGATCTGGACTGTCTTATCCAGCACGCCGATGCCGCCATGTACCTGGCCAAGCAGCGCGGTCGCAACAACGTGCAGTTCTACACGGCCGATCTGCAGGCGCGCATGTCCCGCCTGATGGAGCTGGAAAATGCCCTGCGTACCGCAATCGATCGACACGAGCTGGCACTGCATTATCAGCCGCAGTGGGCACTGGTAGGCCAACGGCTGACCGGTTTTGAGGTGCTGCTGCGCTGGCAACATCCGGTACTGGGGCAGGTCTCTCCGGCCGAATTCATACCGGTCGCCGAAAGCAGCGGTCAGATCGGCCAGATTGGCGAATGGGTACTGCAGCAGGGCGTGGCTCAACTGGCGCGCTGGCGCGCGCAGGGCTTCACCTCGATTACCCTGGCAATCAATCTGTCGGCCGCGCAGTTCCGCCGCACCGATCTGGCCACCCAGGTGGCTGACCTGCTGCACCACCATCAGGTTCCGCCCGAACGCCTGGAGCTGGAGCTGACCGAAGGAACAGCCATGGAAGACCCGATGCAGGCGCGCCAGCAGCTGACCAGCCTGCATCGTCTGGGCGTCAGGCTGGCAATCGACGACTTTGGTACCGGCTTCTCCTCGCTGGCCCAGCTGCGCCACTTCCCGGTCGATACGCTGAAGATCGATCGCAGCTTCGTGCAGGACATCGATGTCGACCAGGGCAGCGCCGACATGGTGCGCAGCATCATCCAGATGGCCCACAACCTGGGCATCAGCACCCTGGCCGAAGGGGTAGAAACAGCCCGACAGCTGTCACTGCTGGAGCGTCTTGAGTGCGAGGCCATCCAGGGCTACCTGTGGGGCCGCCCCTTGACCTGTGCCGACGCGCAAAAACTGCTGATCAACCAGAGCCAGGCCGTCCTGACGCCCTGACAGACGGCGCGGCAAAATGTAGCAACATGCCCATGAACCGCTGCTTCCGGACGCGTTTTGCTATACCATGCGCGCCGGATTACCGGCCCAACCAAGCTGTGCATTACCGGGCCACTGCGTTACACCCACAATGCCAATACGAAATGGAGCAACATCCATGAACAGCCTGACCCGCGCCGCACTGGGTAGCACCCTGATGCTGGCCAGCAGCCTTGCACACGCCTATCCCCTGCTGTGGCAGAACAACAGCATTACCTATCTGTACGGCACCGACTTCCAGGTTGACCCTGACACCCAGCAAACCGTGACCTTCGAGCACGCCAGCGGCTGGACCAAGGGTGACCTGTTCGCCTTCTTCGACACCATCCACTACAACGGCGACACCAACTTCTACGAGCAGAACAGCAGCTACTACGGTGAAATCTCCCCGCGCCTGTCGCTGAGCAAGATCACCGGCCAGAGCTTTGCCTTCGGCCCGATCACCGACGTGCTGCTGGCCGGCACCTACGAGTTTGGCCGCAACGACGTTAAAAACTACCTGCTCGGCCCGGCCGTTGACCTGAGCATCCCCGGCTTCGACTACTTCCAGCTGAACACCTACTACCGTCATGCCGATACCGACGAAGGCGGCCGCGGCGTATGGCAGATCACGCCGGTCTGGGCCTACACAGTACCGGTGGGCAACTCCGACATCCTGATCGACGGCTTTATCGACTGGGTAGTCGATAACGACGGCGACAACTACCACGCCAACCTGCACATCAACCCGCAGGTCAAGTACGACCTGGGCAAGTCGCTGGGCTGGTCCGCCAAGCAGCTGTACACCGGTATCGAGTACGACTACTGGAAAAACAAGTACGGCATCCCGAACAGCCAAGGTAATGACACCAACCAGAGTGCGACCAACCTGATCGTCAAGTTCCACTTCTGATCAGGACATAAAAAAACCGCGGCCAAGGCTGCGGTTTTTTTATGCTTCCGGGAAGGTCGAGCTCCTGCTCGACCAACAGGCGATCTGCAACGCAGAGGCCGAGTTGGAACTCGATGAGATGGTCTCCTCCCTCTCCCTTCTACGGCGTCGATGCGCCAGGGGATAGATGCTATGCATCTACTGGAACCGAACGGAGACAGGAGGAGACCATGAACCAATCTATGACAATTGGCATCGACCTGGCAAAGCA
>NZ_JBSXON010000046.1:0-9561 GCF_056859475.1 Halopseudomonas sp. L-58 | reverse complement strand
GAACTGTCTGAGTGTGTTGGCAGGTGACGGCCCATCTACGAACCAAGCTCTTGAGGCTTCAGGGCCACACCGGCCTGTCACCTGCCGCCCGATGATCAGTCGGGGACCATGGTCACAGGGACCACAGTCAACATACAAGGGCCACGGCATGCCGTGGCCGGATTACGCACGGTGGTGGAGTCAGACGGTCAGATAGCGCTGGATCAGATCGTCGTTCAGCTCAGTCATCGGGCCGTTGGCGACCATGCGCCCGCGTTCCATGATGAAGAAACTTTCCGCCGCCCGGCGGGCGAACGGCAGCTTCTGCTCGACCAGCAGCACGGTCAGCCCCAGCTCGGTGTTGAGCTTGCGGATCACGTCGCTGATGTCGCGCACGATGTTGGGCTGAATGCCCTCGGTCGGCTCATCGAGAATCAGCAGCTTGGGGTCGAGCACCAGCGCGCGCCCAATCGCCAGTTGCTGTTGCTGGCCGCCGGACAGGTCGCCGCCGCGGCGGTGTTTCATTTCCTTGAGCACCGGGAACAGCTCGTAAATGTGCGGTGGAATCTGCCGGGCGCGGTCCGGGCGGGCGCCGAGGGAGATTTTCAGGTTCTCTTCCACCGTCAGCAGCGGAAAGATTTCGCGCCCCTGCGGCACATAGCCGATCCCGGAGCGGGCGCGGTTTTCAGTCGAGAGTTTGGTGATGTCGCGGCCCATCAGGCTGATCTGCCCGCTTTTCACCGGCAGCAGGCCGGTGATGCATTTGAGCAGGGTGGTCTTGCCGACGCCGTTGCGGCCGAGCAGGCAACTGCAGCTGCCCTCTTTGAGCTCGAGGTCGAGATCCCAGAGGATGTGGCTCTGGTTGTAGAACTGATTGATGCCTTGAATGCTGAGCATGGTCATTCCCCCAGATAGACTTCGACCACACGCGGGTCATTCTGCACCTGATCCATGGTGCCTTCGGCCAGGACCGAGCCCTGGTGCAGCACGGTGACCTTGCGGGCGATGGAGCGCACGAACGCCATGTCGTGCTCGACCACGATGACCGAGTGACGGCCGGCCAGCGAGGTCAGCAGTTCGGCGGTGTGCTCGACCTCTTCGCCGGTCATGCCAGCGACCGGTTCGTCGACCAGCAGCACCCGCGGGTTCTGCATCAGCAACATGCCGATCTCCAGCCATTGCTTCTGGCCGTGGGAGAGGGCGCCGGCTTCCATGCGGAACTGTTCCTTCAGGCCGATCAGCTTGAGCACCTCGTCGATGCGGTCGAGCTGTTCGCCGGTCAGGCTTTTATTCAGCGTGTACCAGACGTGCTTGTTGGAGGCGGTGGCCAGTTCCAGATTCTCGAACACCGAGAGCGCCTCGAAGATGGTCGGCTTCTGGAACTTGCGGCCGATGCCGCCGCGGGCGATCTCGTGCTCGGACAGTTTCAGCAGGTTCATGCGCTGGCCGAACCAGACGCTGCCGGTGTCCGGGCGAGTCTTGCCGGTGATGACGTCCATCATGGTGGTCTTGCCGGCGCCGTTGGGGCCGATGATGCAGCGCAGCTCACCGTCATCGATGTACAGGTTGAGATTGTTCAGCGCCTTGAAGCCGTCAAAGCTGACGCTGACGTCCTCCACGTAGAGGATCGGGCCGTGGGTGGTGTCGACCTTGGTGGAGAAGTCCGGCGCGGGCTGGACGAAGTCAAAGACCTGATCGCGGCGCCAGGTTTCGCGCAGTTGTTCAAGCGGGTTCATTGTTTGTCTCCCTTGCGGCTGAAGCGGTCGAACAGGCCCACGATGCCCTTGGGCAGCAGCAGGGTTACCAGTACGAACAGACCGCCGAGGATGAACAGCCAGGTTTCCGGTGAGAAGGTGGTGAAGAAGGTCTTGGCGTAGTTGACGCTGAACGCGCCGACGATGGCGCCGAACAGGGTGCCACGGCCGCCGGTTGCGACCCAGACCACCATTTCGATGGAGTTGAGCGGGGAGAACTCGCCCGGGTTGATGATGCCGACCTGCGGCACATAGAGCGCGCCGGCCACCGCCGCCAGCATGGCGGAGAAGACGAACAGCCAGAGCTTGTAGCTTTCGACCTGATAGCCGCTGAAGCGGGTGCGACTTTCGGCGTCGCGGATGGCGATGATCACCCGGCCCATGCGAGAGGTAACGATGTAGCGGCAGGCCATGTAGCCGAGGATCAGGGCAATCGAGGAGGCGACGAACAGCCCGACGCGGGTGGTCTTGGCCGCCAGATCAAAGCCGAGGATTTCCTTGAAGTCGTTCAGGCCGTTGTTGCCGCCAAAGCCCATCTCGTTGCGGAAGAAGGCGAGCATCAGCGCGTAGGTCAGCGCCTGGGTGATGATGGCGAAGTAGACGCCGGTCACCCGTGAACGGAACGCCAGCCAGCCGAATACCAGGGCCAGCAGGCCCGGCACCAGCAGCACCATCAGCATGGCGAACCAGAACATGTCGAAGCCCTGCCAGTACCAGGGCAGCTTGTCCCAGTTGAGCACCACCATGAAGTCCATCAGCTCCGGGTGGCCGTAGACGCCACGGTCGCCGATCTGACGCATCAGGTACATGCCCATGGCGTAGCCGCCCAGGCTGAAGAAGGCGCCGTGGCCGAGCGACAGGATGCCGGCGTAGCCCCAGATCAGGTCGACCGACAGGGCCAGCAGGGCAAAGCAGAGAAACTTGCCGAGCAGGCCGACGGTAAAGTTGGAAACGTACAGCGGTGAGTCGGTCGGCACCGCCAGGTTGAGAATCGGCACGATGATGGTGGTGAGCAGCACCAGGCCCAGCACCAGCATCCCGCCCCGATCACTGAGTAACAGTCGTTGGGTAAGCATACTTCCCTCGTTCAATTCGGTTGTAAAAAGGAAACGGCGGCGGCGATCAGTCAGCCGCGGCGCGCCCTTTCTGCGGGAAGAGTCCCTTGGGTTTCTTCTGGATAAACAGGATCAGCATGATCAGCACCAGCACCTTGGCGAGCATGGCGCCAGCCCAGGGCTCGAGGAAGTTGTTGATCAGGCCGAGGCTCATGGCGCTGACCAGCGTGCCCCAGAGGTTACCCACGCCGCCGAATACCACCACCATGAACGAGTCGATGATGTAGGCCTGGCCGAGGTTGGGGCCGACGTTGGTGATCTGCGACAGCGCGACCCCGGCGACCCCGGCGATACCGGAACCCAGCCCGAAGGTCAGGGCGTCGATCCAGTTGGAACGCACACCCACTGCGCGGGCCATGGCGCGGTTCTGCGAGACGGCGCGGACCTTGAGACCGAGGGTGGTGCGTTTCATCACCAGCAGCAGGGCGAAGAACACCGCCAGCCCGAACAGCAGGATGTACAGACGGGTATAGGTGATTGACAGCACCGGGTTGATGCTCAGGGTGCCGCTGATCCACTCGGGTGAGGTCACCGAGCGGTTGAGTGGGCTGAACAGCGTGCGTACCGCCTGCTGCAGCACCAGACTCAGGCCGAAGGTGGCCAGCAGTGTTTCCAGCGGACGGCCATAGAGGAAGCGAATCACCCCGCGCTCGATGGCGATGCCGACCAGCGCGGTGATCAGAAACGCAGCCGGAATGGCGATCAGCAGGCTCCATTCGATCAGGTTGGGGAACAGCACCTGAATACCCCAGGTGGTGTAGGCGCCGATCATGATCAGCTCGCCGTGGGCCATGTTGATCACGCCCATCACGCCGAAGGTGATGGCCAGGCCGATGGCGGCCAGCAGCAGGATCGAGCCCAGGCTGAGGCCAAAGAATACGTTCTCGATGAAACGGTAGAACTCGATGCGGCCCTGAATGGATTCAATCGCCTTGGCGGCAGCGCTGCGCAACTCGGCGTCTTCGTCGTTCTCGGCGACGCTGCGCAGGGCGTTGCGGGCTTCCTGCTCAAGAGAACCGCTGAGGGTATCGATGGCGGCCATGCGTTGATCGCGGTCGCCCGTTTGCAGGTCGAACAGAGCCAGCGCGGCGTCGATCGCGTCGCTGACGCGGCCGGACTCTTCGGTCGGCTGGTGCTCGCGCAGCAGGGCGGCGGTCTCGCCGTCTACACCGTCACGGATAAAGCGCTGTACGGCGTCATAGCGCTTGTCGCTGTTGGGATGGGTCAGGTTGAGCTGAGCAACCATGCCGCGCAGCTGGGTGCGCAGGCTGTTGTTCACCGGGATGCGGCGCAGGCCGGCGGTGCCGGTCAGGTCTGAGCCATCCAGGGCGTTGGTCAGTTGGTCACCGCTGCGAATGGCGATGACCGGTGGCTTGTCCTTGCTGGCCAGCAGGTCGCCGGCAACAAGGGCGTTGAGAATATCGGCCAGACGTTCGTCTTGATGGGTGGCCAGTTGCTCGACGGTGGCTGCGCGTTGGCGCAGGTTGCCGGTCGCCAGTTGGCTGACCAGTTCGTCGAAGGTGGGTTGGGCAGGGGCTGGTTCAGCCTCCTGGGCGCTGGCGTGCAGGGGCAGACTGCACACACACAGCAGCAGCAAACGGGTAAGCCATTGCTGCACGGCATGCCGGGGTGTCAGACGGCAGATGGAGTTCATGGCATCGTCCTGATTGAGGTTCACGCTGAACATGCAACCGGGGCGTGATGGGCGCCCCGGATACAGGGGCGGGCGCTGGGCCCGCCGTCAGATGGCGGCTGATTACTCGGCGGTGGCGCCGACGCAGCTCTTGGTCTGGGTGTTGTAGTTGCCGCAGCTGATCGGCGCGGTCCAGTCGGAGATCAGGTCCTTGCTGCCTTCCAGGTAGTCGGACCAGGCGTCGCCCGGGACCAGCTCTTCGGTGCGGGAAACGGTCAGGAACTGGCCATCGTCCTGGATTTCACCGATCAGGACCGGCTTGGTGATGTGGTGGTTCGGCAGCATTTTGCTGGTACCGCCAGTCAGGTTCGGAACTTCCACGCCAACCATGGCATCGATGACCTTGTCGGTATCGGTAGTGCCGGCTGCCTCAACCGCTTTGACCCACATGTTGAAGCCGATGTAGTGCGCTTCCATCGGGTCATTGGTGACGCGCTTGGTGTCGCCGATATAGTCGTGCCAGGCCTTGATGAAGGCTTCGTTTTCCGGGGTCTCTTCGCTCATGAAGTAGTTCCAGGCAGCCATGTGGCCGACCAGCGGAGCGGTGTCGATACCGGACAGCTCTTCCTCACCAACGGAGAAGGCTACAACCGGGATGTCTTCGGCGGACACGCCCTGGTTACCCAGTTCGCGGTAGAAGGGTACGTTGGCGTCGCCGTTGATGGTGGATACCACGGCAGTCTTCTTGCCAGCGCTGCCGAAGCGTTTGATTTCAGCAACGATGTTCTGCCAGTCAGCATGGCCGAACGGGGTGTAGTTGATCATGATGTCTTCTTCAGCCACACCGTTGGCCTTCAGATAGGCTTCCAGAATTCGGTTGGTGGTGCGCGGGTAGACGTAGTCGGTACCGGCCAGAACCCAGCGCTCAACGCCGACTTCATCTTTCAGGTAGTCAACCGCCGGAATGGCTTGCTGGTTCGGCGCAGCGCCGGTGTAGAACACGTTGCGGGAGGACTCTTCGCCTTCGTACTGAACCGGGTAGAACAGGATGCCGTTCAGCTCTTCAACCACCGGCAGAACCGATTTGCGCGAAACAGAAGTCCAGCAGCCGAAGATGGCATCGACGCCATGCTGTTCCAGCAGCTCGCGGGTGCGTTCGGCGAACAGCGGCCAGTTGGAGGCCGGGTCAACGACAACGGGTTCGAGCTGTTTGCCGAGCAGGCCGCCTTTCTTGTTCTGCTCTTCGATCAGCATCAGCATGGTGTCTTTCAGGGTGGTTTCCGAGATAGCCATGGTGCCGGACAGCGAATGCAGCACGCCGACCTTGATAGTTTCCTCGGCCTGTGCGCTGAGTGCGCCAAGAGCCATGCCGCAGGCGACGCCGAGTGCGCCGACCTGTTTGACGATCTTCTTCAGAGTCATGTTCCTTTCCTTTCTCTGTTGTTGTCTGAAATTCTGGCTGTTGCTTGATGCTGCTGGTCTGGCCGTGGGGCGCTTGACCATGCAGGCCGTCGTTGGCGAGGCAGCCTGTGACAAGGACAGAGCAGAGAACGTGCCAGCTTTGCCATTGGCTGGCATTGCTCAGGTCAAAGGGCGCTGGAATGGGGGCTGTGGACAGCCCGGCCGAGAATGGGAACGGTTTGCGCGGTGGTGGTCTGCTGTGCCGTGCAGTGGTGCAGTGCACGAATTTGGTGCAAAAGGATGGTGCGTGGTCAGGATTTTGTGCGGGAAGGGCTCAGGGAGTGCCGATAACCCGAGCCGCCTTGCACGGCCCGGGTCTGTTGCGTCAGATCAGCTCGATGGCAACCGCCGTCGCCTCACCACCACCAATACACAGCGAGGCAACGCCACGCTTGCCGCCGGTCTGCTGCAGGGCGTTGATCAGGGTGACGATCAGGCGTGAACCGGTAGAGCCTACCGGGTGACCCTGGGCGCAGGCGCCGCCGTAGATGTTGACCTTGGCGTGGTCGAGGCCGTGCTCGCGCATCGCCAGCATGGTGACCATGGCAAAGGCTTC
The DNA here is from genome assembly GCF_056859475.1 of Halopseudomonas sp. L-58. NCBI lineage: Bacteria > Pseudomonadati > Pseudomonadota > Gammaproteobacteria > Pseudomonadales > Pseudomonadaceae > Halopseudomonas > Halopseudomonas sp. L-58. Next base: position 3,063 of record NZ_JBSXON010000046.1, on the reverse strand, counting down.
GTTGATTTCGAACAGGTCGACATCCGCCGCTGTCCAGCCGGTCTTGTTGAACAGGTTGGTCATGGCGCCAATCGGAGCCAGGGTGAACTCGCTCGGATCCTGGCTCTGGGTAGCATGGCCGACGATACGGGCCAGCGGCTTCAGACCGCGGCGCTCGGCTTCAGCGGCGGTCATCAGCACCAGCGCGCTGGCGCCGTCGGAGATGGAGCTGGCGTTGGCAGCGGTGACGGTGCCGTCTTTCTTGAACGCGGGCTTGAGCGTCGGAATCTTGTCCAGATTGGCGTTCAGCGGTTGCTCGTCGTCTTTGACCACGACCTCGCCCTTGCGGGTCTTGACGGTGACCGGGATGATTTCGTTGGCCAGCACGCCGCTTTCGATGGCGGCCTGGGCGCGCTTGAGCGACTCAATCGCGTAGGCGTCCATGTCCTCACGGGTCAGGCCGTTCTGGTCGGCGGTGTCCTGAGCGAAGGAGCCCATCAGGCGGCCGGTACGGGCGTCTTCCAGACCGTCAAAGAACATGTGGTCCTTGATTTCGCCATGACCCATGCGCAGGCCGCTGCGGGCTTTTTCGATGATATAGGGCGCGTTGGACATGCTTTCCATGCCACCGGCAACCATGATGCTGGCGCTGCCGGCCTTGAGGGCGTCGTGTGCCTGCATCACGGCCTTCATGCCGGAGCCGCACAGTTTGTTGATGGTGGTGCAGCCGGTAGCCGCGGGCAGGCCGGCGTTCAGACTGGCCTGGCGGGCCGGGCCCTGCTTGAGGCCGGCGGGCAGAACGCAGCCCATGATCACTTCTTCGACCGCTTCGGCAGGAATGCCGGCACGGCTGACGGCTTCGCGAATGCTGATGGCGCCCAGGTCGACTGCGCTGATGCTGGACAGGCTACCCTGAAAACCACCCATGGGGGTGCGAACGCCACTGACGATTACGATGCTTTGGTCCGACATTACCGGCTCCTGAATAAATGGATGAGACAACGACAAGAGGGTGATCTGAAACTATGAATCAAAGTTCAGTCACAAAACGACTTTGTTTACAATTATACGCATGATGGGTTTAAAGAAAATCCGTATGATGATTTTCGCTTTCTACGGCTTGGCCAATGCAGCTACTCTCGCAAGGCCACGCTAACGTTTTCCAACTTATGCCATGCCCTGACAATCCTAAGAATAGTAGGTCATCCAATGCTCAATACTCGTATCCTCAAGCCGGCCGACGAGGCACGCTCCACTCCGCTGCTGATCAAAAACCTGCTGCTGACCGGGCAGCGTTATGAGCGCACGCAGGAAATCATCTATCGCGATCTGGTTCGCTACGACTACCGCACCTTCAACGAGCGCATCCGTCGTCTGGCCAACGCCCTGACCAAGGCCGGCGTCAAGGCTGGGGATACCGTTGCGATGATGGACTGGGACAGTCATCGCTATCTGGAGTGCATGTTCGCAGTGCCGATGTTGGGTGCTGTCATGCATACCATCAACGTCCGTTTGTCACCGGATCAGATTCTCTACACCATGAACCACGCTGAAGACGTGGTGGTGCTGATCAACAGTGAGTTTGTGCCGATCTACAAGGCTATTGAAAATGACCTGACCACGGTCACCACGACTATCCTGCTGACCGACGAAGACGATAAAACCGCCGACCTCCCAGGCTTTGCAGGAGAGTATGAGCAACTGCTGGCCGCGGCTGAACCAACCTACGAGTTTGCCGATTTCGATGAGAACTCGGTTGCTACGACCTTCTATACAACGGGCACCACCGGTAACCCCAAGGGTGTGTACTTCACCCATCGTCAGCTGGTTCTGCACACGTTGGGGCAGGCGGCTTCACTGTCTGCGCTCGACAGCATTCGCCAGCTCGGCAACCGTGATGTGTACATGCCGATCACGCCGATGTTCCACGTTCATGCCTGGGGCATCCCGTATACCGCCACCATGCTGGGGATCAAGCAGGTCTATCCGGGCCGTTACGAGCCCGAACGTCTGGTGCAGATGATCAAGGATCACAAGGTGACGTTCTCGCACTGTGTTCCGACCATTCTGCAGATGGTTCTGAACGCCGAAGGTGCGAAGGACTTCGACTTTGGCGGCATGCGCGTGATCATCGGTGGCAGCGCACTGAATCGTTCGCTGTATCTGGCGGCCAAGGCCAAGGGCATGCAGCTGGGCGCCGCATACGGTATGTCGGAAACCTGCCCGATGATCTCTGCCGGCTACCTTAACCTGGAGCTTGAGCAGGCATCGGAAGACGAGCAGATCGCTCATCGCATCAAGGCTGGTGTGCCCGGTCCGCTGGTCGAGGCGCAGATCATGGCAGCGGATGGCACTCTGCTGCCGCAGGACGGTGAGACCCAGGGCGAGCTGGTGCTGCGCGCACCCTGGCTGACCCAGGGCTATTTCCGCGAGCCGGAGAAGAGTCAGGAACTGTGGGCCGGCGGCTGGATGCACACCGGTGACGTGGCAACCATCAGCCCGATGGGCTTTATCGAGATTCGCGACCGCATCAAGGATGTGATCAAGACCGGCGGTGAGTGGCTGTCGTCCCTCGAGCTTGAGGACCTGATCAGCCGCAGTCCGCTGGTTGCTGAAGTAGCGGTGGTGGGCGTGCCTGACCCGCGCTGGGACGAGCGTCCGTTCGCATTGATTGTCCCCGCCGCCGGTCAGACAGTCACCGCAGACGCGATGGCCGAGCACCTGATGCCCTTTGTTGAAGAGGGGCATATCAACAAGTGGGCGATTCCGCGTCAGATTGCGGTAGTGACGGAAATCCCCAAGACCAGCGTCGGCAAGCTCGACAAGAAGCGCATTCGCACTGAAATCGCCGGCTGGCTGGACGCCGGTGCGGAGTGCATTTCCTCGCTCGCCTGATTCGTCTGTCAGTGAATGACCGCATCGTTTTTACGATGCGGTTTTTTTTGGTTCTTCACGGAATCCCGGGAAAGACAGAAACAAGAACGCCGATTTGAGGGATGATGTTAGTGCGAACAAACACATCCACAAACCGGCGTTCTTGTGCACGATATTAATACGTTTCTGCCCTTTTGGGAGGGCTTTTCT